>NZ_JBIVHR010000005.1:0-105802 GCF_044749305.1 Pseudomonas sp. NPDC089534
TGACGGTCACCGGCGTCTGCGCCGGGTTGGTCAGGGTGGCGGTGTAGGTGATCTGGCCGCCTTCGGTGACGCTCGGCCCGGCCGTCAGGGTGACGGTGGTGGTGTCGATGGTGTCGGTGACCTGGGTCGTGGCCGGGGTGGTCGGCGTGGTCACGGTGATGCCGTTGCCGCCGGTGGTGCCGGTGACGGTCACGTCGATCTGTTTCGGGTCGTTGTAGACGGTGTCGTTCGGGGCCAGCGGCACGTTGACGGTGCCGGTGGTGGAGCCGGCCGGAATCACGATCACCGCGCCGTTGGACAGGGTGACGGTCAGGTCGGTCAGCGGCGCCTGGGTCAGGGTCGCGGTGTACACCAGCACGCCGCCGGCTTCGGTGATGGTCGGCGTGGCGCTGAGAGTCAGGGTCGAGTCGCGCAGCGCGTTGGTGGTGGTGTCGGCGGTCTGCCCGCCGGTGGTGTTCTGGGCGGCCTGGCCGGCACCGCCGATGCCTGCGGTCGGGAAGCCGATGGTCGGATCGACGCGGCCTGCGGTCGCATCGAGCATCACGAAACTGTGGCCGCCGCCGGCCGCGCCGCCCGAGCCTGCGGCGCTCGGGCCTGCTGCGGTGGCTTCAAGGGCGGTGGTCGGGTCGGCGCCGGCGGCGATGGCCTGCTGCAGTTCCTCGACGGACGGCGCCGCTTGCGCGGTGGCCTCGGCCAGGTCGGTGCTGGAGTCCGGAGCGTTGGCGCTCCACTGCGTGTCGCGGCCCAGATCGAGAGTGCGGCCGTCGGCCAGCTCCAGGGACACCGCGCCGGCGACGCCGGTGTCGACCTGATCGCCGGCGAACAGCCGGTCGCCTTCAACGAGCACGCGGCGCACGCCTTCCGGCGACACCACGAATACCTGACCGACAATGCTTTTGACGATGGCAACAACACTGCTCATTGAAGACTCTCCGGGTGTCACGTTCAGTTGACTTCCATAGACCTGATGGTTCTTAGCCGATTCAGTCTGGACGTACTTTCAAATAAATGTGGTGAAACATGTTTGACGCTGATCTATGTCAATATTTTGGCTAGATTCTTTCGCTATTAACTTTATGCCAAACTATTGACCTTCTGGGAGCCATCCTAAACAATCGTCCCGGTAATGTCACATTGATATTTATGCGGCGACCCGTCCGTCAGCGTGTGACCCAGTTCCGGTTTTCAACTTTCCGACATACGGTCATCACGGTTGCCATCTTCCGACGCAGCACCCCGTTTTGCTGTGATTCAAGACAAGAAGTCCTGGGAAACATTCACCATGCGTTCGTACCTGTTCAAGGCACTACCCTTCGCCCTCGCCGCCTCTTTCGCACAAGCCCAAACCCTGCCGCAAGCCATGCAGCAGGCGCTGGATGTCCATCCGGAGATCCAGGCAGGGGTCAATAGTCGATTGGCTGCGGATTATCAATTAAAGGCGGCAAAAGGTGGATACCTGCCCAAGGTCGATCTGCTCGGCGGTTACGGCCGTGAAGGCACCGACAGCGTCACCACCCGCGCCAACGGCGGCGGCAACCACTGGGAAACCCTGAACCGCAGCGAGTCAAGTTTGCGTCTTTCGCAGATGGTCTTCGACGGTTTTGCGACGTCCAGCGAAGTCGGGCGTCAACAAGCCACCGTCAATTCCCGCGCCTATGCCTTGCTCGGCACCTCCGAGCGCACCGCGCTGACCGTGGCCCAGGTGTACCTGGACGTGCTGACCCGCCGCGAGTTCGTGCGCCTGGCCGAGGAAAACCTCAAGAGCCACCAGCGCATCTACGACCAGATCCAGCTGCGCACCCAGCGCGGCGTCGGCAGCGGCGCCGACTTGGACCAGGCCGAGGCGCGGATGGCCCAGGCGCGCAACAACCTGATCACCGAGCAGACCAACCTCGCCGACTCGGAGACCAACTACCTCAGCGCCGTCGGCCAGATGCCCGACCAGCTGGAGCGTCCGGCGCCGTTCATGGCGATGCTGCCGGCCAACCTCAACGAAGCCCGCGCGCAGATGCTGGAGAACAGCCCGATCCTGCGTTCGGCCGAGTCCGACATCGCCGCGGCCGAGAAGCAGTACGAAACCGCCAAGTCGACCTTCTACCCGCGCTTCGACGCCGAGCTGGGCCGCACCGCCGACAACGATCTCGACGGCCAGAACGGCCACAACAACGAATGGCAGGCCATGCTGCGCATGCGCTTCAACCTCTATTCGGGCGGCAGCAACAAGGCTGACCTGGAATCCAAGGCCTACCTGTCGAACCAGGCGCTGGACATCCGCAACAACGCCCTGCGCCAGTTGAACGAAGAACTGGGCCTGGCCTGGAACGCCCTGAACAACGCCAACGCCCAGGTGCCGATCGCCCAGCAGTACGTCGATCACAGCACCGCCGTGCGCACCGCCTACCAGCGCCAGTTCAGCCTCGGCGAGCGCACCCTGCTGGATCTGCTCGACAGCGAGAACGAATTGTTCACCGCTTCGCGCCGTCTGGCCGAGATCAAGAACATTCAGTTATTTACTCAATACCGAATCAAGGCGACCATGGGCGAGTTGCTCAAGAGCCAGGGAGTGGTCGCACCGATGGCGTCCGTCGTGCAGAACGACGTGAAGCCCAAGGTCCAACTGCCCGGGATGAATTGAGTTGTCCCTTTTCAATCGTTAAAGAGTGTCGAGCGTGGAATCAGAAGTCAGTCGAGTTCAACTCAGCCATGATCCACGCGCGATGCACGACGACCCGTTGCTGGACGGTCTGCTCGCCCTGTGCGTGCTGCACCAGAAGCCCGCCAGCGCGGCGATGCTCACCACCGGCCTGCCGCTGCCCAAGCAGCGCCTGAGCGTCGAGCTGCTGCCCCGCGCGGCGGCCCGCGCCGGCCTGCAGGGGCGGGTGCTGCAACGCAAGCTGGAGGAGATCCCGGCCATCGCCATGCCGGCGCTGCTGCTGCTCAAGGACGGCCGCAGCGCCGTCCTGCTCGGCTGGCAGGGCGAAGGCCAGGCCCGGGTGCTGCTCAGCGAAAGCGACGGCGGCGAATCCCTGGTGGACCGCGACCTGCTGGCCGACGACTACACCGGCAAGGTCTTCTTCGCCCAGCCCCAGCACAAGTTCGACGTCAACCACGGCACGCTGATCCCGCGGGCGCGCTCCTGGTTCCGCGACACCCTCAAGCGCTCGCGCTGGCTGTACGCCGACGCCATCGCCGCCAGCCTGCTGATCAACATCATCGCGATGGCCGCACCGCTGTTCGTGATGAACGTCTACGACCGCGTGGTGCCGAACCAGGCCGAGGCGACCCTGTGGGTGCTCGCGCTGGGCATCACCGGGGCCTACATTTTCGACCTGATCCTCAAGAGCCTGCGCAGCCTGTGCCTGGACCTGGCCGGCAAGAAAACCGACCTGATCATCTCCGCCACGCTGTTCGAGCGGATCGTCGGCATGGCCATGAAATACCGGCCGGCGCGGGTCGGCAGCTTCGCCCAGAACATCCATGAGTTCCAGAGCCTGCGCGACTTCCTCGCCTCGCTGACGCTGACCAGCGTGATCGACCTGCCGTTCACGATCCTGATCTTCATCGTGATCGCCATCCTCGGCGGGCACCTGGTGTGGATTCCGGTGTTGGCCTTCCCGATCGCCCTGGCCATCGGCTACGCCTTGCAGAAGCCGCTGGTGGCGACCATGGAGCGCACCATGGCGCTGGGCGCCGAGCGCCAGTCGAGCCTGATCGAGACCCTCGCCGGCCTCGACGCGGTGAAAGTCAACAACGCCGAGAGCGAACGCCAGTACCAGTGGGAGCAGACCATCGGCACCCTCAGCCGCCTCGAACTGCGGGTGAAGATGCTCTCGGGCCTGGCGATGAACATCACCCTGCTGATCCAGCAGCTGGCGGGCGTGGTCATGATCGTCTTCGGCGTGTACCAGATCATCGCCGGCAACCTGAGCATGGGCGGCCTGATCGCCTGCTACATGCTCAGCGGCCGGGCGCTCAGCCCGCTGGCGTCGCTGTCGGGCCTGCTGACCCGCTACCAGCAGGCGCGGGTGACCATGACCTCGGTCGACCAGATGATGGAGCTGCCCCAGGAGCGCAATTTCGAGGAGCGTCCGCTGAGCCGCAAGGTGCTGCAGGGCGCCATCGAGTGCCGCCAGCTCAACTTCACCTACCCGGAGCAGCAGAACCCGGCGCTCAAGGGCATCAACCTGGTGGTCCGCCCCGGCGAGAAGATCGGCATCATCGGCCGCAGCGGTTCGGGCAAGAGTTCGCTGGCCAAGCTGCTGGTGGGCCTGTACCAGCCGGACGACGGCGCCTTGCTGGTGGACGGCGTGGACATCCGCCAGATCGACGTCAGCGAGCTGCGCTACAACATCGGCTACGTGCCCCAGGACATCCAGCTGCTGGCCGGCACCCTGCGCGACAACCTGATTTCCGGCGCCCGCTACGTCGAGGATGAACTGGTGCTGCAAGCGGCCGAGCTGGCCGGCGTCCATGAGTTCGCCAGATTGCACCCCAAAGGCTACGAACTGCAGGTCGGCGAACGCGGGCAGAACCTGTCCGGCGGCCAGCGCCAGAACGTGGCCCTGGCCCGTGCGCTGCTGCTCAACCCGCCGATCCTGCTGCTCGACGAGCCCACCAGCGCCATGGACAACACCGGCGAGGAGCGCCTCAAGCAACGCCTGGCGGCGGTGATTGAAAACAAGACCGTGGTGCTGGTGACGCACCGGGCGTCGCTGCTGTCGCTGGTGGATCGCCTGCTGGTGGTCGACCGTGGCCAGATTCTCGCCGACGGCCCGAAGGCCGCGGTGATGGAAGCGTTGAAGAAGGGGCAGATCAGTGTTGCTTAAGTCGGGTGTCAAGGAGTCGATCCGCCGCTACTTCAAAGGCTCCGCGTCGTTGCAGGGCCAGCCGCTGCCGGAGGTCAACAAGGCGCTCATCGAGGACGCGCCGAGGGTGGTGCGCCTGACGATCTGGGCGATCATCGGCTTCTTCCTGTTCCTGCTGCTGTGGGCCAACTTCGCGGTCATCGACGAAGTGACCAAGGGCGACGGCAAGGCGATTCCGTCGTCGAAGATCCAGAAGATCCAGAACCTCGAGGGCGGGATCGTCTCCGAGCTGTTCGTCAAGGAAGGGCAGATCGTCGAGGCCGGCGCGCCGCTGATCCGCCTGGACGACACGCGGTTCGCCTCTAACGTCGGCGAGACGGAGGCCGACCGGCTGTCGATGCTGCTGCGGGTCGAGCGCCTGAGCGCCGAGGTCGAGGACCGTGCGCTGAACTTCCCCGAGGACGTGCTCAAGGCCGTGCCGGGCCAGGCCAAGAGCGAGGAGTCGCTGTACCTGAGCCGCCGTCAGCAGCTGCATGACGAGATCGGCGGGTTGCAGGAGCAACTGATCCAGCGCCAGCAAGAGCTGCGCGAGTTCACCTCCAAGCAGGCGCAGTACCGTCAGCAGCTGGGCCTGCAACGCCAGGAAATCAACATGTCCGAGCCGCTGGTGGCCCAGGGCGCGGTGTCGCCGGTCGAAGTGCTGCGGCTCAAGCGCGCCGAAGTGGAGACCCGAGGTCAGCTCGACGCCACCACGCTGGCGATTCCGCGGGCCGAATCGGCGATCAAGGAAGTGCAGCGCAAGATCGACGAGACCCGCGGCAAGTTCCGCAGCGAGGCGCTGACCCAGCTCAACGAGGCGCGCACCGACCTGAACAAGGCCCAGGCCACCGGCAAGGCGCTGGAGGACCGGGTCAGCCGGACGCTGGTCACCTCGCCGGTGCGCGGCATCGTCAACAAGATGCTGGTCAACACCATCGGCGGCGTGATCCAGCCGGGCAGCGACCTGGTGGAGATCGTGCCGCTGGACGACACCCTGCTGGTGGAGGCCAAGATCCGTCCGCAGGACATCGCCTTCCTGCATCCGGGGCAGGACGCAACGGTGAAGTTCACCGCCTACGACTACACCATCTACGGCGGCCTGAAGGCCAAGCTGGAGCAGATCGGCGCGGACACCATCACCGACGAAGACAAGAAAACCACCTACTACGTGATCAAGCTGCGCACCGAGCGCAGCCACCTCGGCACCGACGAGAAGCCGCTGCTGATCATTCCGGGGATGGTGGCGTCGGTGGATATCATCACCGGCAAGAAGACCGTGCTGAGCTACCTGCTCAAGCCGATCATCCGCGCGCGGGCCGAGGCGCTGCACGAGCGGTAGGCCTCTGCCGCAGGGTCGGCGCACGACGCCGATCCCCTGTGGGAGCAGGCCTGCTCGCGAAGGCGTCCGCCCGGCCGACGCAGCGCTGCGCCACAATCCCCATCGCCAGCAGGCTGGCTCCCACAGTGGTGTCCGGCCACATCCCCTGTGGGAGCGAGCCTGCTCGCGAAGGCGTCTGTCCAGGCACCGCATCCGGTTGGCCTGTGACAAGAACCGCCGCTGTCCCCAATCGCCATATCGTTATTCATTAATGGTATTTAAATTTCAATTTTTATACCTATAAAGTCACACCCCTGCGTACCTGCCGACCAATCGGCGCGCCGCACGACACGAACGAACACGCAATCCAGCGTGAGTTTCTTGATCGACGCGCGCGCCCTTGAGCGTGCCGCATGTGGGAGTGATCCATGTCCGCCGCCACCGCCTCACCCGGCATCGCGCCGCAAACCTTTGAAGTCCGCCCGTTCGAGGGCGCCGTCGGCGCCGAAATCATCGGCCTGGACCTGGCCCGTCCGGTCAACGACCAAGACTTCGCCCGCATTCACCGCGCCCACCTCGATCACCACGTGGTGGTGTTCCGCGACCAGCGCATCACCCCGCAGCAACAGATCGACTTCAGCCGCCGCTTCGGCGTGCTGCAGATCCATGTGCTCAAGCAGTTCCTGTTGGCCGGCCACCCGGAAATCCTCATCGTTTCCAACATCGTCGAGAACGGCCAGAACGTCGGCCTGGGCGATGCCGGCAAGTTCTGGCACTCCGACCTCTCCTACAAAGAGCTGCCGAGCCTCGGTTCGATGCTGCATGCCCAGGAGCTGCCGTCCGAAGGCGGCGACACCTTGTTCGCCGACATGCACAAAGCCTGGGACAGCCTGCCGCAAGCGCTGCGCAACGCGGTCGAGGGCCGTTCGGCGGCGCATTCCTACACCGCCCGCTACAGCGAAACCAAGTTCGAAGGCAACTGGCGCCCGACCCTGACCCCGGAGCAACTGGCCCAGGTCGCGGAAGTGGTGCACCCGGTGGTGCGCACCCACCCGGAAAACGGCCGCAAGGCGTTGTTCGTCAGCGAAGGCTTCACCACCCGCATCGTCGGCCTGCCGGAGGACGAGAGCCGACAGCTGCTGGCCGAGCTCTACGCCCACAGCGTCCTGCCGCAGAACATCTATCGCCACCGCTGGCAGCCCCACGACCTGGTGTTCTGGGACAACCGCTCGCTGATCCACCTGGCCGCCGGCTGCCCCGCGCACCTGCGCCGCAAGCTCTATCGCACCACCATCCAGGGCGACGCGCCTTTCTGAATTGCCGGAGAACCGATCATGTCCAAACGTCTTCCATTCGCGCCGCTGGCCGCCGCCGTCGGCCTGGGTTTCAGCCTGATCGCCGGCAGCCTGGCGGCGCCGTCCGCGGCCCATGCCGAAGGTGAAATCCGCATCGCCGAACAGTTCGGCATCGTTTACCTTTTGCTCAACGTCGTGCGCGATCAGGGACTGATCGAGAAGTACGGCAAGCAGGAAGGGATCGACATCAAGGTCGACTGGACGCAGCTGTCCGGCGGCGCGGCGGTCAACGATGCGTTGCTGTCCGGTTCCATCGACATTGCCGGTGCCGGCGTCGGCCCGCTGCTGACCATCTGGGACCGCACCCACGGCAAGCAGAACGTCAAGGCCGTGGCCTCGCTGGGCAACTTCCCGTATTACCTCGTGAGCAACAATCCCAAGGTCAAGACCATCGCCGACTTCACCGAAAAGGACCGCATCGCGGTGCCGGCGGTCGGGGTTTCGGTGCAGTCGCGGTTCCTGCAGTACGCGGCGGCCAAGCAGTGGGGCGACAAGGAATTCAACCGCCTCGACAAGTACACCATCGCCGTTCCGCACCCGGACGCGACCGCTGCGCTGATCGCCGGCGGCACCGAGCTGACCGGGCATTTCTCCAACCCGCCGTTCCAGGATCAAGCCCTGGAAAACCCCAACGTCCACGTCGTGCTCAATTCCTATGACGTGCTCGGCCCGAACTCGCCGACCGTGCTGTTCGCCACCGAGAAATTCCGCAACGACAACCCGAAGACCTACAAAGCCTTCGTCGAGGCCCTGACCGAAGCCGCGCAGTTCGCCCAGAACGACAAGGGCGCGGCGGCGGACACTTACCTGCGCGTGACCAAGGCCAAGATCGACCGCGCCGCGCTGCTGAAGATCATCGACAACCCGCAGTTCGAGTTCAGCGTCACGCCGAAGAACACCTACCCGCTGGCCGAATTCCTCTACCGCGTCGGCGCGATCAAGAACAAGCCGGATTCGTGGAAGGACTACTTCTTCCAGGACGCCAAGCCGCTGCAGGGGAGCTGACCGCCATGAACGCCCCTTTGCAAGGCCACACGGCCAGCAACCCCGCCGCCGGCACCGAAGCGCTGCTGGCGGTCGATCAGGTCAGCCTCGAATACCGCACGCCGCAACGGGTGGTGCGGGCTACCCACCAGGTCAGTTTCGAGGTCGATCCGGCGGATCGCTTCGTACTGCTCGGCCCCTCCGGCTGCGGCAAATCCACGCTGCTCAAGGCGGTGGCCGGGTTCATTGCGCCGCGCGAAGGCGAGATCCGCCTGCAAGGCCGGCGCGTGGAGGCGCCGGGGCCGGACCGGATCGTGGTGTTCCAGGAATTCGATCAGCTGCCGCCGTGGAAAACCGTGAAACAGAACGTGATGTTCCCGCTTTTGGCCTCACGCACGCTGAAGAAAAGGGAAGCGCAAGAGCGTGCCTTGCATTACCTGGAGAAGGTCGGCCTGGCGGCGTTCGCCGATGCCTATCCGCACACCCTGTCCGGCGGCATGAAGGCGCGGGTGGCGATTGCCCGGGCGCTGGCGATGCAGCCGAAGATCCTGCTGATGGACGAACCCTTCGCCGCGCTGGATGCGCTGACCCGGCGCAAGATGCAGGAAGAGCTGCTGCGGCTCTGGGAAGAGGTGCGCTTCACGCTGCTGTTCGTCACCCACTCCATCGAGGAGGCGCTGGTGGTCGGCAACCGCATCCTGCTGCTGTCGCCGCATCCGGGCAGGGTGCGGGCCGAGGTGCACAGCCATCAGTACGATCTGCACAGCCTGGGCGGCATCGCGTTCCAGGAGTCGGCGCGGCGCATCCACCGCCTGCTGTTCGACGAAGGCCAGTCGCCGGAGACCGCGCAGGCCTTGGACTTCACCGACATCCGCATCGCCTATTGAGCGGCCAGGAGCATTGCCCGATGAACCCTTCATCTTCTTCGCGTCATGAGTTCGAAACGGTGCTGGAGCCGCTGACCCGTGTGCCGGTCGAGCGCGAACTGGCGCTCGGCCAGCGGTTGTGGCAACAGGGTTGGCTGCGCAAGAGCCTCATCCTGCTGGTGCTGGCGGTGCTTTGGGAGGCGGTCGCGCGGGTGCAGAACAACGATCTGCTGCTGCCGGGCTTCCTCCAGACCGCCCACGCCCTGTACGACGGCCTGCTCAGCGGCGAGCTGCCGGGCAAGGTGTGGATTTCCCTGCTGGTGCTGCTCAAAGGCTACCTGATCGGCATCGTGCTGGCCTTTGCCCTGACCACCCTGGCGGTCTCGACCCAGCTGGGGCGGGATCTGTTGAGCACGCTGACCTCGATGTTCAACCCGCTGCCGGCCATCGCCCTGCTGCCGCTGGCGTTGCTGTGGTTCGGCCTGGGCCAGAACAGCCTGATCTTCGTGCTGGTGCATTCGGTGCTGTGGGCGCTGGCGCTGAACACCTACGCCGGGTTCCTTGGCGTGTCGGAAACCCTGCGCATGGCCGGGCGCAACTACGGCCTCAAAGGCATGCGTTTTGTGCTGTCCATCCTGATCCCGGCGGCGCTGCCGTCGATCCTCGCCGGCCTGAAGATCGGCTGGGCGTTCGCCTGGCGCACACTGATCGCCGCCGAACTGGTGTTCGGCGCCACCAGCGGCAAGGGCGGCCTGGGCTGGTACATCTTCCAGAACCGCAACGAGCTGTACACCGACAAGGTGTTCGCCGGGCTTGCGGTGGTGATCCTGATCGGGCTGCTGGTGGAGAACCTGGTGTTCGACACCCTGGAGCGGGTGACCGTGAAGAAGTGGGGCATGCAGCGGTAGGCTCAGGGTGCCTGGACTGGGCCCATCGCCAGCAGGCTGGCTCCCACAGGGTTCCGCTCCGACGCAAACCCATTGTGGGAGCTAGCCTGCTGGTGATGGCGCCTGTGGAGCCGCCGCCGGCCCTGAAGGATGTCTGCTAGCATTGCGCCCGAATCAATCCTGATCAGCCATGAGTGCTTGCGATGCAACTCCCGGACATGAACCTGCTGGTCGCCCTCGACGCCCTGCTCAACGAAGGCAGCGTGGTCGGCGCGGCGCGGCGGATGAACCTCAGCCCGGCGGCCATGAGCCGCACCCTCACGCGGATCCGCGAGGCCATCGGCGACCCGATCCTGGTGCGCGCCGGCCGGGGCCTGGTGCCGACGCCCAAGGCGCTGGAGCTGCGCGAACAGGTGCGCGACGTGGTCGAACAGGCCGCGCTGCTGTTCCGCTCGGCGGATGCCGTGGAGCTGGGCACCTTGCGCCGGCGCTTCAGCATCCGCGCCAACGATTTCTTTGTCGGCGTCTATGGCGGCAAGCTGTTCGACACCCTCGACCGGCAGGCGCCGCACTGCGAACTGCGCTTCGTCCCCGAAGGCGACGGCGATGATGAGGCGCTGCGCGAAGGGCGGATCGACCTGAGCGTGAGCAACACCCGGCCGGTGACGCCGGAGGTGAAGGTGCAGAACCTGTTCTCCACCCACTTCGTCGGCCTGGTGCGCGAAGACCACCCCTTGTTCGACGCCGAAATCACCGCCGAGCGCTACGCCGGGTTCTCCCACATCAGCATGTCCCGCCGGGGCATCGCCCGCGGCCCCATCGACACGGCGCTCAACGCCTTGGGCCTGGAGCGGCGGGTGGCGGTGATCGCGCCGAGCTTCCATGCGGCGATGTTCGCCTTGCCGGACTCCGACCTGATCCTGCCGGTGCCCAAGGAAGCCTTGCTGAGCGTGCGGCGGCTGGGGCTGAAGCTGCGTTCGTTCGACTTGCCGATTCCGCTGCCGACCCTGATGCTGACCCAGGCCTGGCACCCGCGCTTCGACAAGGATCCGGCCCACCGCTGGCTGCGCGAGACCCTCAAGGCCTGCTGCGACGAGACCTGGCGTGCCGCGCAGTCCTGACCGTTCGGCCTGCCAGCCTGTGGCGAGGGAGCTTGCTCCCGCTGGCCTGCAAAGCAGGCCCTTTTCGGGAGGGGCCGCTGCGTACCCGGCGGGAGCAAGCTCCCTCGCCACAATGATACTAATGGTGCGTCAGATGCACTTATAAGCTGCCGATAAGTCAATTTTCGTCAGCATTAAGCCCCACTACCATGCTCCGGTATCCATTCAACCGGAGTGTGCGTTCATGACATCCCTGACGGTGCCGGCCCCAGCGGCCGCGACCGCTGCGGCGCCGGCCGCCGCGCCGCCGGTGTTCGGGGCGCGGATCGTCATCGGCCTGGTCGGCGTGCTGCTGGCGGTGCTGGTGTCGGGCCTCAACGAAATGGTGACCAAGGTCGCCCTGGCCGACATCCGCGGCGCCCTGGGCATCGGCTACGACGAAGGCACCTGGCTCGTCGCCAGCTACACCGCGACCTCGGTGGCGGCGATGGCGTTCGCGCCGTGGTGCTCGGTGACGTTCTCGCTGCGGCGCTTCACCCTGTGCGCCATCGCTGTGTTCACCCTGCTCGGCGTGCTTTGTCCGTTCGCCCCCAACTACGAAAGCCTGCTGCTGATGCGCACCCTGCAAGGACTGGCCGGCGGCGCGTTGCCGCCGATGCTCATGACGGTGGCGCTGCGCTTTCTGCCGCCTAGCATCAAGCTCTACGGCCTGGCCGGCTACGCGTTGACCGCCACGTTCGGCCCGGGCCTGGGCACGCCGCTGGCCGGGCTGTGGACCGAGCACGTCGGCTGGCAGTGGACGTTCTGGCAGATCATCGTGCCGTGCCTGATCGCCATGGCCGCCGTGGCCTACGGCTTGCCGCAGGATCCGCTGCGCCTGGAGCGCCTCAAGGCATTCAACTGGAAGGGCCTGCTGCTGGGGTTCCCGGCGATCTGCATGCTGGTGATCGGGCTGCTGCAGGGCAACCGGCTGGACTGGTTCGAGTCCGATCTGATCTGCGGCCTGCTCGGCGCCGGCGCGCTGCTGCTGGTGGCGTTCCTGGTCAACGAGTGGTCGCAGCCGATCCCGTTCTTCAAACTGCAGATGCTGGGCATCCGCAACCTGTCGTTCGCCCTGCTGACCCTGGCCGGGGTGCTGGTGATCCTGCTGGCGGTGATCCTGATTCCTTCCAGTTACCTGGCCCAGGTGCAGGGTTACCGCCCGGTGCAGACCGCGCCGATCATGCTGCTGGCGGCGTTGCCGCAACTGATCGCGCTGCCGCTGGTGGCGGCGCTGTGCAACCTGCGCTGGGTCGATTGCCGCTGGGTGCTGGGGCTCGGCCTGAGCATGCTGGCGCTGTCGTGCCTGGGCGGCTCGCAGCTGACGTCGGCGTGGATCCGCGACGACTTCTACGTCCTGCAATGGCTGCAGATCTTCGGGCAACCGATGGCGGTGCTGCCGCTGCTGATGCTGTCCACCGGCAGCATCACGCCGCTGGACGGGCCGTTCGCCTCGGCCTGGTTCAACACCGTGAAAGGCCTGGCGGCGGTGATCGCCACCGGGGTGATCGACGCGCTGACCACCGCGCGGCTGCATTTCCACTCGACGATGCTGGTCGACCGCCTCGGCAACTCGCCCCTGGCCGAGCGCGACGGCGCCGGCCTTGCCCACCGCTTGCACGAGCAGGCGGTGGTGCTGACCTCCTCGGATCTTTACCTGTGCATGGCCGGCGTCGCGGCGGCGCTGATCCTGCTGATTTTCTGGCTGCCGACGCGGATCTTTCCGCCCCGTGCGCCGACCTGACTGGAACTGAAGGTTTTTATGACGACTCAAGCAAAGCAAAAACTCGCGGTCGCCGTGGCGGCCGCACTGGCCGTCGGCGTGCTGCTGCATCTGGCGGCGCCGGGCCTGTTCGGCAAACGCACCCAGCAGAACACCAACGACGCCTACGTGTCCGCCGACTACACCCTGGTGGTGCCGCGGGTGGCGGGGTTCATCAAGCAAGTGCTGGTGGAGGACAACCAGCAGGTCAAGGCCGGGCAACTGCTGGCGCTGATCGACGACCGCGACCTGCGCGCCGCCGCCGAAGCCGCCGATGCGCAGACCCAGGTCGCCCGTGCGCAGCTGCAGAACGCCAAGGCCACCCTGGAGCGTCAGGTGTCGGTGATCGCCCAGGCCCAGGCCTCGGTGGTGGCGGCCAAGGCGGAAATGGCTTTCGCCCAGCAGGAACTCAACCGCTACAGCCATCTGGCCGGCGTCGGGGCCGGCACCGTGCAGAACGCGCAGCAGGCGCGCACCCGCATCGATCAGGCCACGGCGCGGCTGGACACCGCCACGGCGGTGCTGGCGGCGGAACGCAAGCAAGTGGAGATCCTCACCGCCCAGCGCGACGCCGCCGACGGTGGCCTGAAACGTGCGCAGGCCGCTCTGGAGATCGCCAGTTTCGACCTCTCGTACACCCGCATCACCGCGCCGCAGGACGGCATGATCGGCGAGCGCGCCGTGCGGGTCGGCGCCTATGTGACGCCGGGCAGCAAGCTGCTGGCGGTGGTGCCGCTGCAGCAGGCCTACGTGGTGGCCAACTTTCAGGAAACCCAGCTGACCGACGTGCAGCCGGGGCAGGACGTGCAAGTGCGGGTCGACAGCCTGGGCGGCGAAGCCCTGAACGGGCGCGTGGAAAGCATCGCCCCGGCCACCGGCGTGACGTTCGCGGCGGTGAAGCCGGACAACGCCACCGGCAACTTCACCAAGGTGGTGCAGCGGATTCCGGTGAAGATCCTGCTGGAGCCTGGCCAACCATTGGCCGAGCGGCTGCGGGTGGGGATGTCCGTGGAGGCGAGCATCGACACCAACAGTTCGGTGACGTCGGTGCGCGAGGTGACCCAGCGATGATGAATGTCGAACCGGCCGGCGCCTGCGCGAACGGCCTTGCACCCATGTCCCTGCGGGAGCGAGCCTGCTTGCGGATCGGCCAGTGGCCGCACCGCCTTTCGAGCGTTCTGCTCGCCGTCAGTCTCAGCGCCTGCACCGTCGGGCCGGACTTTCGCAAACCCGAGGGCGTGCAGATCGGCGAATGGGCCAAACCCGCCCGGAGCGCCCCGAGCCAAGCGGTTGCCGAGCCCCTGACCGAACGCTGGTGGGAGGTCTTCCACGACCCGCAACTGACGGCCCTCACCCAGCGTGCGATGAACAGCAACCTCGACCTGCAGCGTGCCGCCAGCCGTCTGCAACAGAGCCGCGCGGCCCGTCAGGCGATCACCGCCGACCGCTACCCGACCACCGCCGTCACCGGCAGCTATGCACGCAAGCGCAACAGCGGCGAGGGCCTCAACGACCCGTCGGGGCGCAACGGCGATTCCGCCTTCAATTTGTGGGACGCCGGGTTCTCCGCCTCGTGGGAGCTCGACTTCTGGGGCCGCGTGCGCCGGGAGACCGAAGCCGCCGACGCCAATCTGGCGGTGGCGGAAAACGACCGCCGCGGCGTGCTGCTGGCGGTGCTGGCCGACACTGCGCAGAACTACATCCAGTTGCGCGGCGTGCAGAACACCCGCGCGGTCACCGAGCAGAACCTGGACGTCGCCCGGCACAGCCTGAATCTGTCGCAGCTGCGCCTGAACGATGGGGTGGCCACCGACCTGGATGTCGCCGAAGCGGCGGCGCAGGTCGCCGCCATCGAGTCGCGGCTGCCGGCGCTGGAGCAGCGCCAGGCGCAACTGATCAACGCCATCAGCCTGCTGATGGGAGAGCCGCCGCAGGCCCTGTCCAAAGCGTTGTCCGCCGATGCGCCGGTGCCGCAGTCGCCGCCCCAGGTCGCCATCGGCCTGCCGTCGCAACTGGCCGAACGCCGCCCGGACATCCGCCAGGCCGAAGCCCGGCTGCATGCCGCCACCGCCAGCATCGGCGTGGCCGAGGGGGATTTCTATCCGCGCATCACGCTGTCCGGCAACCTCGGCTCCCAGGCCATGCAGTTGAGCGACTTCGGCTCCTGGGGCTCGCGGGCCTTCGCCATCGGCCCGCAGCTGAGCCTGCCGCTGTTCGACGGCGGCCGCCTGCGCGGCGTGCTGCACCTGCGCGAAGCCCAACAGCAGGACGCCGCGATCGCCTACCAGCAGACCGTGCTGCGCGCCTGGCATGAGATCGACGACCAACTGACGGCCTACAACGCCAGCCAGCGCCGCCGCGACAGCCTGGCCGAAGCCGTGCGCCAGAACCGCATCGCCCTGCGCACCGCGCAACGGCAGTACGTCGAAGGCGTGGTCGATTTCGTCAACGTCCTCACCGTGCAGAGCGCGCTGCTGACGACGCAGGAACAATGGGTGGAAAGCTCCGCCGGGGTGTCGCTGGCGATGGTCGGGCTGTACCGGGCGTTGGGCGGGGGGTGGGAGTCGGTGTATCCGGAGGGGGAGGTAGTGCAGCGCTAAGGCTCACGTGATCGGGCAGGGATTGCCTCACCCGGAAGGGCAGCGGATGCGGAACCCGAAAGCCTCGCAGGTTCAATTGAGCCTAGAGGCCTCAACCTGCGAAGTTTTCGATTTTGATCTGCCCGTCGGGAAATGTGGCGATGATTTCGAGCTCGCCGCCCATTGCGCGGATGTAGTTGCGCAAGGTGCTGATGTACATGTCGGTCCGGCGTTCCATTTTCGAGATCGCCGCCTGGTTGACGTGCAGTGTTTCGGCAAGCGTCGCCTGGCTCAGGGCTTTGGCCTGCCGCAACTCATTGAGAGGCATTTCCTTGATGTGTTGTTCGTAGATCGATTCGGCGCGTGCCCGGGCTTCGGGAGTCATGCGCGCTTCGAGTTCGGCAAATTTCTTAGCCATCGTGATAACCCTCTTTGCGCAATGTATCGAGATGCTCGTCGTACAGTCGATCGGCGAGCGGGACATTGACTTCATACCAGCGATCCTGACCGGTTTTGTCTCCGCCGATCAACAGCAATGCGCAGCGCCGCGGATCAAATGCATACAGGATGCGGTAAGGCCGTCCGGCATGTTGAATCCGCAACTCGCGCAGATGGCCATGTCGTGATCCATTGATGGCGCTGCTGTGCGGGAAGCGCAGGCCCGGCCCGAACTGGCCCAGCAGTTTGACGCTTGCGGCCACAGAGCTCTGCTCGCTTTCCGTGAGGTCGTCCCACCAGTTGCCGAACTCGTCGGTGTATTCGATTTCCCAATTCATGGGAGGAAAATATAAGCGTCATGGAATATTCCATAAAGGTTATATTTTCGATGGGTCGACCATAGTCTGTTTCATGGGATTACGCCAGTCTTCGTCGCAATGATGGCCTTTCGCTTGACGCTAAACCCCGCTGTCGTAGACTCCGCACATCCGACAGGGAGTAGCGGTCATGCAGCGTTTTCGTGGTTGGGTTCTCGGAATGTCCCTTGCAGCGAGTGCAGTTCAGGCGCAAACCCCCGCGCCAGACGATCCGCTGTTGGAAAACGGTGTGGCCGCCCAGGCTGTCGCCAGCGGCAGCGAGGCCCGCGGCGTGCTGCGCGCCCGCGATCAGGCGGTGCTGGCCAGCGAGCTGTCCGGGCGCATCGTCGAGCTGCCGTTCAGCGAGGGCGAGTCGTTCAAGAAGGGCGACACCCTGGCGCGATTCGACTGTTCGGCCTACCAGGCCCAGCTCAATGCGGCGCAGGCCGCCAGCCGCGGCGCCGGCGAGGAGCTGGCGCACAACCGGCAACTGGCGGCGCTCAATTCCGTCGGGCGGTTCGAGGTGGCGCGGGCCGAGGCCAAGGTCAGCGAGACCCAGGCGCAATCCCAGGTGTACCAGGTGCAGGTCAAGCGTTGCAGCGTGATCGCGCCGTTCGACGGGCAAGTGGTCGAGCGCAAGGTGCAGCGCTACGAAAGCGTGCCGGCGGGGGCGCCGCTGCTGGATGTGGTCGACAACCGCACCCTGGAGATCCACCTGCTGGTGCCGTCGCGCTGGATGGACAGACTCAAGCCTGGCCAGACCTTCAGCTTCGTCCCCGATGAGACCGGCAAGCCGATCGATGCCACGGTCAAGCGCCTCGGTGCGCGGATCGATGAAGGCAGCCAGACCCTGCTGCTGGTGGCCACGCTGCCGAACGCCACCGGCCTGCTCGCCGGCATGAGCGGCACCGCGCGTTTTGCGGAGCTCAATTGAACGCCCCGGCGGGGGGCGGCGCGGAGCAGGTGTTCGCCCGGTTCCTTGACCTCGAACGGCAGATCCGTGCGGCCCGCGATGTTCCTCAACTGGCCTACAGCCTGGTCAATGACGGGCAGTCGCTGTTCGGCTACCGCCACGCGACCCTGTTGATCGCCGGCAAGGTGCAGGCCGTGACCGGGGTCAGTGCGGTGGAGCCGAACGCGCCGTTCGTGGCGTTCGTCGAGCAGGCGGTGGCCCAGCTGTTCAAGCAGGATGTGCTGAAGCAGGCGCGGGTGATCGCGCCGCAAATGGTCAGCAAACCGGTGCGGGCCGACTGGCAGGGCCTGTCGGCGCTGCAGGTGTTCTGGCTGCCGCTCATCGACCGCCAGGGCGAAGTGTTCGGCGGTTTGTGGCTGGCCCGGGATGTGCCGTGGAACCCCTCCGAACAAGTCCTGCTGTCGCAGTTGGGCGACACCTGCAGCCATGCCTGGCTGGCCTTGCAGCCGCGCAAGCCGTGGCGGTTGCGCTGGACGCGCAAGTGCCAGGCGGCGCTGGCGGCGGTGGTGCTGCTCGGCCTGTTGGTGCCGGTGCGCCAGTCGGTGCTGGCGCCGGCCGAAGTGGTGCCGCTGGGTGGCCGGGTGGTCGCCGCGCCGCTGGACGGGGTGATCGCCGAATTCCGGGTCAAGCCCAATCAAAGCGTGAAGGCCGGCGACCTGCTGCTGCGCTTCGACAGCACGACCCTCAAGGCCCAGGCCGACGTCGCCGAGCGTGCATTGGGCGTCGCTGAAGCCGAACTCAAATCCAATTCCCAGCGCTCGTTCGCCGATGCCGAATCCAGCTCCCGGGTGGATCTGCTGGCTGCCCGGGTCGAGCAGAAGCGCGCCGAGCGCGATTACGCCCGCGAACTGCTCAACCGCAGCGAAGTGCGCGCCGAACGCGACGGCATCGCCGTGTTCGCCGACGCCGAACGCTGGACCGGCAAACCGGTGCAGACCGGCGAACGGCTGATGGAAATCGCCGACCCGAGCCAGGCCGAATTGCGCATCGAACTGGCGGTGGGCGACGCCATCGCGCTGGAGCCCGGCGCGCAGATTTCGCTGTTTCTCGACAGCGACCCGCTGCAACGCCATCTCGCGACCCTCGAACGCTCGGCCTACGAGGCGCAGCCCACCGCCGGCGGCCAACTGGCCTATCGGCTGGATGCCGGCTTCACCGAGGCGCCGCCGCGCATCGGCTTGCGCGGCACGGCGAAGATTTTCGGCGACCGTGCGCCGCTGGCGCTGTACCTGCTGCGCCGGCCGCTGGCGGGCCTGCGCCAGAGCGTGGGCCTGTAAATGATCCTGCCGAGCCTGCGCGCCGACCTGCAACTGTCGCCCGCGGCGCCGGCCCTGGACGGTTCGCCGCGCTGGACACTGGCGGATCCGGTGAGCGGTCGCTACTTCAAGCTCGGCGCAGCGGCCATGCGCCTGTTGCGTCACTGGGCGCTGGGCGACGCCGAGCAAGTGCTGCGGGCGGCCAACCGTGAGCCGGGCCTGGCCCTGGACGGCGCCGAGCTTGAGCAGTTGCTGGCGTTCCTGCGCAGCCACGACCTGATCAGCGCCCTCGACGACCAGCAGCGCGCCAGCTATCGGCTCAAGGCGTTGGCGCGGCGCCAGAGCCTGTGGCAGATCCTGCTCCACCAATACCTGTTTTTCCGCATTCCCCTGTGGCGTCCGGATGCGTTCCTCAACCGCGCCTGGCCGTGGCTTGCGCGTTTCGGCCCCAGGCTTCTGCGCTATGGCTTGCCGGCGACGCTGGGGCTCGGGGTGTTTCTGGTGTCGCGGGACTGGCAGCGTTTCGTCGGAACGTTCCCGCACCTGTTCAGCCTCGGCGGGGCGATCGCGTTCGGCGTGTCGCTGTTCTTCGCCAAGCTCTGCCACGAGTTCGGCCATGCGTTCATGGCCAAGCGCGCCGGCTGCCGGGTGCAGAGCATGGGCGTGGCGTTCATGGTGCTGCTGCCGATGTTCTACACCGACGTCAGCGATGCCTGGCGGGTCAACGACCGGCGCGCCCGGCTGCTGATCGGCGCCGGCGGGGTGCTGGCGGAGCTGCTGCTGGCCTGCCTGGCGTTGCTGGCCTGGTCGCTGTTGCCCGACGGGCCGGGCCGCACGGCGGCGTTCATGCTGGCCAGCGCGACGTGGATCACCACGCTGGTGGTCAACCTCAACCCGTTCATGCGCTTTGACGGCTACTTTCTGCTCAGCGATCTGTGGGAGGTCGACAACCTGCAGGGCCGGGCGTTTGCCCTGTGCCGCTGGCGCCTGCGCGAGTTTCTGTTCGGTTACGGCGCCCCGGCGCCGGAGCCTTGGTCGCCGGCGGTGCAGCGGCGTTTGCTGATCTGGGGGTACGGTTCGTGGCTATGGCGCGCGGCGTTGTTTTTCGGGATCGCGCTGGCGGTCTATCACCTGTTCTTCAAGGTGTTGGGGATCTTCCTGATGCTGGTGGAACTGGTGTGGTTCATCTTCCTGCCGATCATGCGTGAGTGGCGCCAGTGGTGGAGCCGCCGCGAACAGGCCCATGCCCCCCGGGTGCTGCTCAGCGGCCTGGCGCTGCTCGGGCTGTTGCTGCTGCTGACCGTGCCGTGGCGCAGCGCCGTGGAACTGCCGGTGATGCTGGAGGGCGGCCGCGCCAGTGCCTTGCATGCGCCGGTGGCCGCGCGGGTCAAGACGGTGAACGTGCGGGACGGGCAGCAGGTGGCCCAGGGCGATGTGCTGATCGAACTGGAGTCGCCGGACCTGGATTCGCGCCAGGCCATCGTGCGCAAGGAGATCCAGATCCAGCAGTTGCTGATGCGCCGTCAGGCCGGGCGCAGCGAAACCGCCGCCGATGCCGGCATCGTCGAGCAGCGGCTGGCCGAGGCCGTGGCGGATTACCGCGGCTTGAGCGCCCAGCGCGAGCGCCTGCTGCTGCGCGCGCCCCATGCCGGCACCGTGCGCGACCTGCTGCCGAACCTTGTGCCCGGCCGCTGGCTGTCCACCAGGGACGCGTTGGCCCGGGTGGTCGAGGACGGCACGCGCCTGCGCGGCTATCTGGCGGAGGCCGAGCTGTGGCGGGTCAAGCCCGGCGCCACCGGCCGGTTCATCGCCGACGATCCGATGCACCCGGCCCTCGCCGTGCGGCTGGATGACATCGACACCAACGGCGTGGCCTACGTCGACCAGGAGGCGCTGACCTCCGATCACCACGGGCCGATCGCCGTGCGCCGCGACCCGCAGCAGCGGGCCGAGCCGGTGCAGGCGCAGTACGGCGCGCGCCTGGAGGCGTTGGATCGGCTGCCGGCACCGGCGCAGCCGCTGCGCGGCGTGGTGGTGCTGCAGGGCAGCGGCGAGTCGCTGCTGGGGGTGGCCTGGCGCCGGCTGGCGGCGCTGGGCGTCAGGGAAAGCGGTTTCTAGGAGGGCATGACGATGGCGGACAACACGAATGTCGCGGCGGACGGTCTGGTGGTGCGGCCTTCGCGGCCCACCGACGGGCCGTTCCTGCACAGCCTTTACCAGTCGGCGCGGCCGGACCTGCAATGGATCGACGGCGAGCAGGAGTTCGTCCAGCAGATCGTCGGCCAGCAGTTCCGGGCGCAGGAACAGGGCATGGGCGAACACTACCCCAACGCCATGCACTACGTGGTCGAGAAACTCGGCACGGCCATCGGCTCGTTGAGCACCGACTTCGGCGCCAACGAAATCCGCGTGCTGTACCTGGCCTTCATCCCCCAGGCCCGCGGCCAGGGCTACGGCCGCGCCGTGCTGCAAGGGGTGCAGAAGGCCGCGCAGCAGATCCGCTGCCCGGTGGCGACGGTGGTGTGGGCGAACAACCCCCATGCGCGCCAGCACTACCTGGCGCTCGGGTTCTCCGTGGAGGAGCGCTCGCCGACGGCGGAGCGGCTGGTGTGGTATCCCCAGGGCTGAAACTGCTCCTGCAACGGGCGTCAGTTGAAGGAAATGCAGAAATAGCCCAGTTGCGGATCCCGCCCCATCGGCGGCACCCGCGACACGAAGATGTCGTCCACCCGGCCGAGTTCCGGCAGCTCCAGGGCGCACAGGCCGTCGACGAAGCCGGTGGGCTCCAGGCTGTCGAACTCCAGGCTGAACGGCATGCGTTCGCTGTGGCGCAGTTTGGCCGAGGGGATTTCCTCGTAGTGCCGGATGTGGATCGCCAGGGTCGATCCGTCGGGCAGGTGCAGGGTGCCGGTCTGCCCCAGCAGGGCCTGGAAATGGCGGTTCTGGACCGATTGCAGCATGGTTGGGCTCCGGTGACGGGAAAGCGGCCGGGGGCTTGCGCCCCCGGCGCCCTTTCAGTTGCGCGACGGGAAGATGCCGTTCAGGGCGACGCTGAAGTTCACCACCAGGAACGGGTTCATCACGCCCATCGGCTGGCTGCCGCCCGCTGGGGAGATGTCCCCGGTGACGGTGGTGGTCAGGCCTTTGAGCGGCACCGGCGTGGCGCCTTGCGCGTCGGAGTAGATGTTGGCCGAGCCCGGGCCGCCGCCGGAGGCGCCGAGGTAGGCGTTGGTGGCGGTCGGCGTGGTGGCCGGGTTGCTGGCGGGCACGGCCAGCTGCAGGGCGCTGTTGGCCGTCAGCCCGGTCATCGCGTGGGTGTGGTTGGGCATGTTGGCGATGGTGGCGGTGACGCTTTCGACGCCGGCCACCTCGCCGATGGTGCGCGGCGTGAGGCCCAGCCCGTTGCCTTGCGACATGGGCATGCGCCCCTGCAGGTTGGGCAGCGCGAAGTTGGTCTGGCCGTTGCCGCCGTAATAGGTGCCGAGCAAGGCGAACAAGGCGTTGTACTGTGCGATCGAAAGAATCTGTCCGTTGCACCAGGCCCAGTCACGTGGAGCGAACTGGAAGGCGAACGGCTGAATCGTACCCATAAATACTTCCATGGTTCCTCATCCTTCTGTTGTGTGGTCGGCGCGCCGCGCATCGGCCCTTGTCGCCGGGCAGGTCAGGATGATCCGCCGGTTCCTTCCCGTTGCGCGGGCAGGTCACGCCAAGCCGTAGCGTAGACCCGGATCGGCGGACCTGCCGGATGTCGTCGCGATTGCGCATGGGGGGGGGCGCTGGCCTACAGTGAGCGTTCCGGGGGACAGGTTTTCAGTGGCAAGCACAAGGGGAGGGCGATGGAAGCGCGTCGTGAAACACCGTTCGGGGACGCTCAGGAGCCGTTCGCCGCTCCGGGTGCGCACCTGCGGCGGCTGCTGCGCTGGGTGCGCCGCAACGGCCTGATACCGATCTTGCTGTTGGCGGCGGTGGTGCGGTTCTACGGCCTGACGGCATCGGCGATCTGGGGCGACGAAGGGTCAAGCGTGCTGCTGGCGCGGTATCCGTTGGCCGAGATCTGGCGCCATGCCGCTTTCGATGTGCATCCGCCGCTGTACTTCATGCTGCTGCACGGTTGGATCGGGCTGTTCGGCGACGGGGTCTTTGCGATCCGTTGCTTCAGTGCGCTGGCGGGGGTCGCCACGGTCGGGCTGGGCATGTGGCTGGTGGACCGGCTGGCCACCCGCCGCGCTGCCGTCATGGCCGGCGTGCTGCTGGCGCTGCTGCCGACGGCGGTGGGCTACAGCCAGGATGTGCGCATGTATGCGATGCTCGGGCTGTTGCTGACCGCCGCCACGCTGGCGTTGGCGTATTGGGTCCGGCAACCGCGGCGCAAACGTTATCTGGTGTTTTACGCGCTGCTGATGGGCGCCGCGCTCTATACCCACTATTTCGCCGTACTGGCGGCGCTCAGCCATTGGTCCTACCTGGGACTGATCCGCCTGCTCCCCGGTTTTCGCCTGCGGCACATCCAGCGGCGGGACTGGTGGCTGGCCAATCTGGGCATCGCCGTGCTCTTTCTGCCATGGTTGCCCAATCTGCTCGATCTGCTGCGGCACATGGAGGATCTCAAGGTCGGCGGCGATGTGGGATGGGAAGATCCGGTCACGTTCGCCTCCCTGCCGTCGATGATCTGGACGTGGATGATCCTGGACGACGGCATGCAACTGCCGTTGCTTGTGTTCGGTGCCCTGCCGCTGGCGCTGCTGGGGCTGGCGGGGGTCGCCGTCGTCCGTGACCGCAGCGTGAGCCACGCCAGTGTGCTGCTCGCGCTCTACACGGGCCTGCCGCTGTTCCTGGTGTTTGCGGTGTCGTTCGTCACCCCGATGTTCATCGACCGCTACTTGACGGCCTATGCGTTGGGCCTGCCGATGTTGGCGGCAATGGCCGTCGACCGTCTGTACGCCCGTTTGCGGGTACTGGCGTTGGCGGTGCTGGCTTCACTGATCGGCGTGGAACTGATAGGCCTGGACAACAATGCCTCGGTCGACCGCAATGACCAGTTCAATGTCCTGGTCGATTACGTCAACCGGCATTTCGCCCCCGGCGACCGGATCGTCACCAGCGACATGCTCTGGTATTTGAGCTACGTGTACTACGACCGCACCGGCGCCCAGGTGCGGCTGTTCACTCCGCCCGCCGCCGACGGCCGGTCGACCCGCCCGAACGAGTACGGCTTCGGCACCCTGGTGAGCGCCGACGTGTACCTGGATCGCCTCACCGACCTGCCCGAGCGCAGTCAGCGGGTGTGGCTGGTCGGATCGCTGGATGAACCGCCCGAGTTCGACCCGTTGCCCGAAGGATGGCAGAAAACGGACGATATGCAGGCCAGCGGCGCCTACGCTCGCCTGTATCGGCGGCCAAGTGCCGATAAACCGGGGGGATGAGCGCTTAAACGATTCACCGGCCCGGTCATTCGCCAAAAGGATGGCCAAGGTCGATTTAGCTTCGATTTGATATCAAAACACCACTAGTCGAAAGGTTATTGATGGGCTACGCTCTGTCCGACAAAAGGACTTAACCATTTGGTGAAGGGATGCAGCAGTTCCACTTTATCTCCGGCTTGCCGCGATCAGGTTCGACCCTTCTTTCTGCGATCCTGCTGCAGAACCCGCGCTTTCATGCCGGCATGACCAGCCCGGTGGGCGCGCTGTTCTCAGGGGTCCTGGAACAATGCAGCGCCGGCAGCGAGTTCGGCGCGGTGATCGACACCGACATGCGCCGCCGCCTGCTGCGCGGCCTGTTCCAGTCCTACTACGCCGACAAGGCCGACAAACCGGTGGTGTTCGACACCAACCGCCAGTGGAGCGCCCGCCTGCCGGCGATCAACGACCTGTTCCCCAATGCCAAAGTGATCGCCTGCGTGCGCAACGTCGCCTGGGTGATGGACAGCCTGGAGCGGCTGTACCGCGCCAATCCCTTCGAGAACACCAAGCTGTTCGGCGACGCCGGCGAGCGCAACACCGTCTACAGCCGCTGCGAGACCCTGGCACAGCGCAACCGCCTGGTGGGCTTCGCCTGGGCGGCGCTCAAGGAAGCCTATTACGGCGAGCACGCCGATTCCTTGCTGATCATCGACTACGACCTGCTGACCCAGGCCCCGGAGCGGGTGCTGCGGCTGGTCTACGAGTTCATCGGCGAGCCGTGGTTCGAACACGATTTCGAGCATCTGGCCTACGACGCGCCCGAGTTCGACCAAGCCCTGGGCGTGTCCGGCCTGCACAAGGTCAAGCCCAGGGTCGCCCTGCAGTCCCGGCGCACCATCCTGCCGCCGGACCTGTTCAAGCAATACGCCGATCTGTCCTTTTGGCTCGATGGCTCAGCCAGCGCCGCCAATGTCATTCGTATGAAGTCCGACGCCGCGATCAGTTGATCGCGGCGTTTTTCATTGATGCGTCACAACTGTTCGAGTCCGGGTGAGCAACATGTGGTGGAGCAAGAAACACGCGCGGGTAACCGAGGGTGCACGGACGCTGGCCGCGCCGATGATCATGTCGCTGGAGCCGCGCATGCTGTTCGACGGCGCCGTGGCGGCGACCGTCGCCGACACCGCCGCCCAGGCTGACAGCCACCCCGCCGCCGACGCCGCCAAGGCGCCGGCCGCCGACCACCCGGTCGCCAGCAAGGACACCCACGGCCAGGCCGATGCCGCGCCCGCCGCCAGCCCCGTCGCGGTGCCCGGCCAGAGCGTGGTGTTCGTCGATTCCCGGGTCAAGGACGCCGACAGCCTGCTCCAGGGCGTCGCCCCCGGCACCCAGGTGGTGAAGCTCGACGCGGGCAAGGACGGCCTGCAGCAGATCGCCGACTACCTCGACCAGCACCATGGCGTGAGCTCGGTGCAGATCATCGCCCACGGCAACGCCGGCGACCTGTGGCTGGGCAACAGCTACCTGTCGGCGGACAACGTCGCCCAACGCAGCGCGGTGCTGGCGCAAATCGGCAAGGACATGAACGCCGGCGGCGACATCCTGATCTACGGCTGCTACACCGCCGAGGGCGACCGCGGCCTGAGCTTCGTCGATTCCCTGGCGCAGCTGACCGGGCGCGACGTGGCGGCGTCGAGCAACCGCACCGGCGTGGGCGGCGACTGGGACCTGGAAATCGCCACCGGCACCATCGAAAGCGCCAACGTGCTGTCGGCCAAGTCGATGAGCGAGTACCAGTGGGGCCTGGCCACCTGGACCGCGACCAACAACCTCGACACCGGCGTCGGCTCGCTGCGGGCGGCGCTGGTCTCGGCGCAGAACGGCGACATCGTCACGTTCAGCTCCGGCATGACCGTGCAGCTCACCTCCGAGCTGCTGATCAACAAGAACATCACCGTCGACGGCGACCTGAACAACGACGGCGTGGCCGACGTGACGCTCGACGGCCAGTACAAGACGCGGGTGGTGGAAATCGCCTCCGGCAGCACGGTGACGCTGGACGGCCTGGTGATCACCCGCGGGCTGGTGTCGGGCAACGGCGGCAACGGCGGCTACGGCGCGGCCGGCGCCATGGGCGGCGGGATCTTCAACGCCGGCATCCTGACCCTCAGCAACGTTTCGGTCACCAGCAACGCGGCGGCCGGCGGCGGTGGCGGCGGCGGTGTCACGGGCGCGTTCTACGGCGGCGGCGGGGGCGGCGGCGGCGGCATCGGCGGCCAGGGCGGCGGCCATGGCGGCACCGCAGGCCCCGGCGTCGGTACGCTGGGCGGCGGGGCCGCAACCGCCGGCGTCGGCGGCTACGGCGGCGGCTACGACGCGGTCAAGATGGGCGGCCGTGGCGGCGGCACCACCGGCGGCACCGGCGGCCTGGGCGTGTCCAACTACAGCAACGGCGGCAACGGCGGCACGGCGAGCAACGGCACCATTTCCATCGGCGGCGGCGGTGGCGGGGCCGGCTGGGACAAGGTCGGCGGGGCCGGCGGCAACGCGGCCGGCGGTATCTACAACGCGGCCAGCGGCACCCTGAAGATCGTCGGCACGTCCGTCATCAGCAACAACATCGGTGCGGGCGGCGGCGGGGGCGGCGGCGGCGGCCAGGGCAGCAACGCCAGCAACGGCGGGATCGCCGGGCGCGGCGTCGGCGCCATCTGGAACCAAGGCGGCACGGTGCTGATCACCGCCGCCAACTTCGCCGCCATCAGCGGCAACGCCGCCGGCAGCGGCGCGGGCGGCACGGCCCAGGGCGGCGGCTCGACGGGCGCGTCGCCGACGGCTTTCGCGGCGATCTTCAACAACGGCGGTACCCTCAACACCGCGTACGTGGAACCGCCGACCGCCACCATCGTGGTGTCCGACACCGCGCTGAAGATCGGTGAGACCTCGCTGGTGACCATCACCTTCAGCCGGGCGGTGACCGGTTTCACCAACGCCGACCTGACCATCGCCAACGGCACCCTGAGCGCGGTGAGCAGCGCCGACGGCGGCATCACCTGGACGGCGACGTTCACCCCGACCAACGGCATCACCGACACCACCAACCTGATCGTCCTGGACAACACCGGGGTGACGGCGGTCTCCGACGGCGCGGCGGGCGTCGGCACCACCTCGTCGAACAACTACGCCATCGACACCCAGCGGCCGACCGCGACCATCGTGCTGGCCGATTCGGCCCTGAAGGTCGGCGAAACCTCGCAGGTGACCATCACCTTCAGCGAAGCCGTGAGCGGCTTCACCAACGCCGACCTGACGATCCCCAACGGCACCCTGAGCGCGGTGAGCAGCAGCGATGGCGGCATCACCTGGACGGCGACGTTCACGCCGACCGCGAGCATCACCGACACCACCAACCTGATCACCCTGGACAACACCGGCGTCGTCGACCTGTCGGGCAACGCCGGCAGCGGCACCACCGACTCGGCCAACTTCACCATCGACACCCAGCGCCCGACCGCGACCATCGTCGTGACGGACACGAGCCTGGCGGCCGGCGAGACCTCGCTGGTGACCATCACCTTCAGCGAAGCGGTGACCGGCTTCACCACCGCCGACCTGACCGTGGCCAACGGCACGCTGTCGGGCCTGAGCAGCAGCGACGGCGGCATCACCTGGACGGCCACCCTGACGCCGAACGCCAACATCACCGACACCACCAACCTGGTCACCCTGGACAACACCGGCATCGCCGACCTGGCCGGCAACGCCGGCAGCGGCACCACCAACTCCAACAACTACGCCATCGACACGGCGCGCCCGACCGCCACCATCGTGGTGGCCGACACTGCGCTGAAGATCGGCGAGACCTCGCTGGTGACCATCACCTTCAGCGAGGCGGTGACCGGCTTCACCAACGCCGACCTGACCATCGCCAACGGCACCCTGAGCGCGGTGAGCAGCAGCGACGGCGGCATCACCTGGACGGCGACCTTCACGCCGACCGCCAACATCACCGACGCCACCAACGTCATCACCCTGGACAACACCGGGGTCACCGACGCGGCGGGCAACGCCGGCATCGGCACCACCGACTCGAACAACTACGCCGTCGACACCCAGCGCCCGACCGCCACTGTCGTGGTCGCGAACCCCACCCTGGCCGTCGGCCAGACCTCGCTGGTGACCATCACCTTCAGCGAGGCGGTGACCGGCTTCACCAACGCCGACCTCACCATCGCCAACGGCACCCTGAGCGCGGTGAGCAGCAGCGACGGCGGCATCACCTGGACGGCGACCTTCACGCCGACCGCCAACGTCACCGACGCCACCAACCTGATCACCCTGGACAACACCGGGGTCGCGGACACGTCGGGCAACGCCGGCAGCGGCACCACCGATTCGAACAACTACGCCATCGACACCCAGCGGCCGACGGCGACCATCGTCATGGCCGACAGCAACCTCGCCGCCGGCGAGACCTCGCTGGTGACCATCACGTTCAGCGAAGCCGTCACCGGCTTCACCAACGCCGACCTGACCATCCCCAACGGCACGTTGAGCGCGGTGAGCAGCAGCGACGGCGGCATCACCTGGACGGCGACCTTCACCCCGAGCACGGGCATCAACGACGCCACCAACGTGATCACCCTGGCCAACACCGGCATCGCCGACCTGGCCGGCAACGCCGGCAGCGGCACCACCAACTCGGGCAACTTCACGATCAACACGCAGGTGCCGACGGCCACCATCGTGGTCGCCAACACCAGCCTGGGGGTCGGCGGCACCTCGCTGGTGACCATCACGTTCAGCGAAGCGGTCACCGGGTTCACCAACGCCGACCTGACCGTCGCCAACGGCACCCTGAGCGCGGTGAGCAGCGCCGACGGCGGCGTCACCTGGACGGCGACGTTCACCCCGACCGCGAACATCACCGACACCAGCAACCTGATCACCCTGGACAATTCCGGGGTGCAGAACGGCGTCGGCAACGCCGGCAGCGGCACCACCGACTCGAACAACTACGCCATCGACACCCAGCGCCCGACCGCCACCATCGTGGTGGCCGACACGGCGCTCGGCGTCGGCCAGACCACCACGGTGACCATCACCTTCAGCGAAGCGGTGACCGGGTTCAGCCTCGCCGACCTGACCGCGGAAAACGGCACGCTCAGCGGCCTGACCACCTCGGACAACATCACCTGGACGGCGACCTTCACCCCGGCGGCGGGCATCACCGACACCACCAACCTGATCACCCTGGACAACACCGGCGTCGCCGACCTGACGGGCAACGCCGGCAGCGGCAGCACCGACTCGAACAACTACGCGGTCGACAGCCAGCGCCCGACCGCGACCATCGTCATGGCCGACACCGACCTGCGCCCGGGCGAGACCACCACGGTGACCATCACCTTCAGCGAGGCGGTGACCGGGTTCGACAACAGCGACCTCAGCATCCCCAACGGCACCCTGAGCAACGTCACCTCGAGCGACGGCGGCATCACCTGGACGGCGACCTTCACGCCGGCCCTGGGCGTGACCGACAACACCAACCTCATCGTCCTCAACAACGCCGGCTACACCGACGTGGCGGGCAACGCCGGCCTCGGCACCACCAGCTCGGCCAACTTCACGGTGAACACCCTGGTGCCGACCGCGACCATCGTCGTCGCCGACACCGCCCTCAAGGCCGGTGAAACGTCCCTGGTGACCATCACCTTCAACGAGGCGGTGAGCGGCTTCGACAACAGCGACCTGACCCTCGCCAACGGCACGTTGAGCAACGTCAGCAGCAGCGACGGCGGCATCACCTGGACGGCGACGTTCACCCCGACCGCCAACATCACCGACACCACCAACCTGATCACCCTGAACAACGCCGGGGTGACCAACGCCTCGGGCAACAGCGGGGTGGGCACCACCGACTCCAACAACTTCGCCATCGACACCGCGTTGCCGACCGCCACCATCACGGTCGCCGACAACCGCCTGGGCATCGGCGAGACCACCACCGTGACCATCACCTTCAGCGAGGCGGTGAGCGGTTTCGACCTGTCGGACATCAGCGTCGCCAACGGCGTGCTGTCGAACCTGAGCAGCAGCGACGGCGGCGTGACCTGGACCGCCACGCTGACGCCGACCGCCGGCATCAACGACGCGACCAACCTGATCGTGCTCGACACCGCCGGCGTGCAGGACGCGGCCGGCAACCTCGGCGCAAGCATCGCCCTCTCCAACAACTACATCCTCGACGCGACCCGGCCGACGGTGAACATCGTGGTGGCCAACCCGCACCTGGGCATCGGCCAGACCACCACCGTGACCTTCACCTTCAGCGAGGCGGTGAGCAACTTCGACCTGTCGGACCTCAGCGTCACCAACGGCGACCTGAGCAACCTGAGCAGCAGCGACGGCGGCAAGACCTGGACGGCGACCTTCACGCCGACCGCGAACGTCACCGACCCGAGCAACTTCATCGCCCTCGACACCAGCAACGTCACGGACCTTGCGGGCAACGCCGGCAGCACCGTGGCGGTGTCGAACAACTACGCCCTCGACGCCGAACGGCCCACCGCGACGGTAGTGGTGGCCAACCCGAGCCTGGGCATCGGCCAGACCTCCCAGGTGACCATCACCTTCAACGAGGCGGTCAGCGGCTTCGACCTGGCGGACATCAGCGTCGCCAACGGCACCCTGTCCAACCTGAGCAGCAGCGACGGCGGCAAGACCTGGACCGCGACCCTGACGCCGAACGCCAACGTCAACAGCGCCAGCAACGCGATCAGCGTCAACGCCGCCGGGGTCAGCGACCTGTCCGGCAACAGCGGCAGCGGGGTCAGCCAGTCCGGCAACTACGTGATCAACACCGTGCCGCCGGCGCCGACGTCGCCGACCGTGGTGGTGACCCCGGATCCGGAGTTCCGCAGCAGCGACCCGGTGACCGTAGCGCCGCCGCCTTACGTGCCGCTGCAACCGATCGTGTTCGCCCCGCCCACCGGCAACCTCGGCTCGCCGCTGACCTTCTCGCCGCTGTTCGAGCAACGGGTGATCGGCGACGGCATCCGTCCGCTCGGCGACATCTTCATCAACCGCGGTGCGCTGAGCCCCAGCTTCATCGCCCAGGTGTTCGGCGACAGCACCTACGGCGACGGGACCGGCCACGGTTTCCTCGGTTTCGGCGGGGGCGACGGCGGGGTGTTCGGCAGCAGTACCTTCGCCGGCCTGTTCAATCAGGCCAGCGATGCCGAGCGTGAGGCGATCAACGCCTTCGACGGCCATTCGGTCAAGGGCGGCGACATTTCCCAGGGCCTGCGCGGCGTGTTCGGCGCGCCGACCCTGGGCCAGCAACTGCAGGAGTTCAAGGACAGCGAGCAGCACCGGGTCGACAGCCTGGCGGCGGCGCTCAAGCAGATCGGCGTCAGCGAAACGCCGGCCGCATAAAAACAACACACCATTTGTTGGACCCAAGGGGCGATCCAGGGATGAAGAAGAGTCAGAAGTTGTTCGGCGCCAGCCTGCTGGCGCTTGCGATCAGCGGATGTGCGGTCACCAGCGAGCCGATCGAGCGCAGTGTCAGCGAGCAGCGGGCCAGGAGCGATCTGCAGAACATGTACAAGGGCCAGGAGCCGCTGCACGGTCCGCTGACCCTGCACCAGGCCATGGCCCGCGCGGTGAAGTACAACCTCGAAGGCCGGCTCAAGGTCATGGAGGAGGCGCTGGCCAAGCGGCAGCTCGACCTCGCCAGCTTCGACATGCTGCCGCGCATGGCGCTGGACGCCGGCTACGTGGGGCGCAACAACGTCAGCGCCTCCAGCAGCCAGAGCGTGCGCACCGGCACCCAGTCCCTGGAACCGTCGACCTCCCAGGACCGCGACCGCGACGTCGCCGACCTGACCATGGTCTGGAACGTCCTCGACTTCGGCGTCAGCTACATCAGTGCCAAGCAGCAGGGCGACCAGCGCCTGATCGTTCAGGAGCGCCGGCGCAAGGTGATCAACACCATCGTCCAGGACGTGCGCTCGGCCTATTGGCGGGCAATGGCCGCCGAACGCCTGCTCAAGCAGATCGATGCCTTGATGGCCCGGGTCGACGCCGCCCGGCGCAACAGCCAGAGCATGAGCGACCAGCGCATCGGCGACCCGGTGCAGGCCCTCGGCTACCAGCGTTCGCTGATCGAGGCGACCCGCCAGCTGGAAGAGCAGCGCCGTGCGCTGTCGCTGGCCAAGACCGAACTGGCGACCCTGATCAACCTGCCGATGGGCTCCGAGCTGACCCTGGCCACCGACGACGGCTACCAGATCCCGGAACTCAAGGTCGACCTGGCCAAGCTGGAACAGGAAGCCCTGACCAACCGTCCGGAACTGCGCGAGCAGGACTACCAGACCCGCATCAGCGCCGCCGAGACCCGCAAGGCCATGCTGCGCATGCTGCCGGGGCTGGAGTTCTCCGCCGGCGGGCATTACGACAGCAACTCGTTCCTCGTCGAACAGGGCTGGGCCGACTACGGCGTGAAAGTCACCTGGAACCTGTTCAACGTGATCTCCGCCCCGGCGGCCATCGACGTGGCCAAGGCCGGTGAAGAAGTCGCTGCCGCCCGTCGCCAGGCGATGTCGGTGGCGGTGCTGGCCCAGCTGTACGTGGCCAACGCCAACTATCAGGAGGCGCTGCGCCAGTTCAAGACCAGCCAGCAACTGTCGGAGATCGACGGCCAGATCGTCGGTCAGCTGCGCAACCGTCACCAGGCCGCCGGCCTCGGTGAGCTGGATCTGATCCAGGGCGAGCTGAACAACCTGCAGGCCGACCTGCGCCGGGACCTGTCCTATGCCGACCTGCGCAACGCCTACGGCCAGATCTTCGCCAGCGCCGGTCTCGACCCGCTGCCGGACCAGGTGCAGTCGACCGAGGTGCAGTCGATCGCCACCGCGCTGGCCAACCGCGAAGCGGCGTGGGCGTCGGGCGACATCTCGGTGCCGGTGGCCCATGCCCCAGCGCAGTGACGTGCTGGCGCCGGTCGCCAGCATCAGCCGTGCGCAACGGGAGGCCCGCAACGGCCACCGCGGCGCGGCCATCTTGCTGACCGGCCTGCCGGCGGCGGGCAAGTCCACCCTGGCCCAGGCGCTGCACGCCGACCTGTTCGGGCGCGGCCTGCACAGCGTGGTGCTCGACGGCGACGGCTTGCGCACCGGGCTCAACCGGGATCTGGGTTTTGCCGACGCCGACCGGCTGGAGAACATCCGCCGCGCCAGCGAGCTGGCGGCCTTGCTGGTGGAGAACGGGCAGATCGTGATCCTGGCGATGATCGCGCCGCTGGCGGAGCTGCGCGACGTGTTCGTCCGCCGGTTGGGCGACGATTACCGCGAAGTCTGGTGCAGCGCGTCGCTGGCGATCTGCGAGCAACGCGACCCGAAAGGGCATTACGCCCGGGCGCGGCGCGGCGAACTGACGGGCTTCACCGGCGTCTCGGCGCCTTACGAGCCGCCGGCGCAGGCGTCGCTGGTGCTCGACACCGGCGCGCTGCCGGTCGCGGCCTGCCTGGACCGTCTGCTGACCTGGCTCGCAGAGTCGGCGGTGGTGCCCAAGGCATGAGCCGGCCGGCGTTCTCCCGGCTGCCGGTGGCGGTGGATCTGCCGTTGCTGCTGCAGGCGCTGGCGGCGATTGACGAGGGCGCCTGGCGGGGGCATTTCAACACCGCGTACTTTGCCGGCGACTGGAGCGGCGTGGCGCTGATTTCCCCCTCGGACGCGCTGACCGAGCTGTCGCCCGGCTACGCCGAGCCTGTGCAACGGGCCCCTTGGCTCAACGATCGCCGCTGGCGCCAGGCGCTGCGTGAGCTGCCGCTGGAGATCGTGAGCGCCCGGTTGCTGCGGCTGGGGCCGGGCGGGCGGATTCACGAGCACCGCGACTACGACCTCGAAGGGGCCGATGCGGATCTGCGCCTGCACATTCCGCTGCTCAGCCCGCCCGCCGTGGATTTTTGGCTGGACGGCCAACGCATGCCGATGCAGGCCGGGGAGTGCTGGTTCCTCGACCTCTCGCGACCTCACCGGGTCGACAACCGCGACAGCGCTGCGCGGATCCATCTGGTGCTCGATTGCCGGCCAGGCCCCTGGCTGAACCGCATGATCGGCGAAGGTCTGCCGAGCACGCCGTCCCCCGGCGCCGAAGACACGGCCCTGCAGCGTTTCCGGCGTCTGGTGGCCGATGACCCGGCGCTCTGCGCGAGATTGCAGGCGTTGGCCGATCCCGAACAGTTCATCGACTGCACCGTGGCATTGGCCGCCGAACACGGCTTGTCGCTTTCGCCGCAGGAGCTGCGCGCCGCGATGCGCAACGGCCGCCGGACATGGAGCGGGCAATGGCGGGCATGAATCTCGACGGCTGGCTGCCGATCCGCATCTGGAACGAGGCCGGGCATTGGCAGGTGGACTGGTGCTGGTTCGGCGATGCGCCGTTGCGCCAGCCGTTTTTCCGCGATGCGGTGGACGATGCGTTGCGGCTGCCGTTCAACCAGGCCTTGCGCCGGCAGACGCCGCTGTCGGCGCTGACGGACTGGCAGGCGGACAGCCCCGGCCTTGCGCCGAGCGCGTTCGTCCTGCATGCCTCGCGTTGCGGTTCGACCTTGATCAGCCAGATGCTGGCCCGGCTCGATGATCACATCGTCGTGTCCGAACCGCCGCCGCTCGACGCCCTGCTGCGCAGCGACCTGCCGGCGCCTGAACGCCGGGCGGCCATCGCCGGGTTGCTGTCGGCCTACGGCCAGCGGCGGCGCGGCAGCGAACAGCGGCTGGTGATCAAGCTCGATGCGTGGAACATCGGTGAATGGCCGCTGCTGCGCGAGTGCTTTGCGCAGGTGCCGTGGCTGTTCGTCTACCGCGACCCGCTGGAGATCGCCGTTTCCCACCTGCGCCGGCCCGGCATGCACATGGTGCCGGGGATGCTCGGCGACTGCGTGCTGGACGACGGCCTGCCGTTCGAGGGCCGCGAAGACTTCATCGCCCGGCGCCTGGGGCGCCTGCTGGAAGCCGGGTGGGTGCACTGCCGCGATTCCGGCGGGCTGGCGGTGAACTACAGCGAGTTGCCCGAAGCGATGGGCGGGCGCCTGGCGACGTTGTTCGGCCTGAATGCCGAACAGTGCCGGCGGGCGCTGACGGCGACCTTGCAGCACGCGAAACAGCCGTCGCAGGTGTTCGTCGCGGATGGCGAAGGCAAGCGCCGCGAGGCGTCGGCGCCGTTGCGCGCGAGGGTGGAGCATTACGCCAGGGCGCCTTACCGGGCGCTGGAGGCGCTGCGGCTGGACACCGCCTGCGGCGAGGTCAAGGCGTCTTTGCCGGGTCGGTCATCCCTTTGAGCAGCTCGATCGGCAGCGGAAAGACGATCGTCGAGCTCTTGTCCCCGGCGATCGAACTCAAGGTCTGCATGTAGCGCAATTGCATGGCGCCCGATTGGCGGCCGAGCATCTCGGCGGCCTGCATGAGCTTTTCCGAGGCCTGCAGTTCGCCTTCGGCGTGGATCACCTTGGCCCGGCGCTCCCGTTCCGCCTCGGCCTGCTTGGCGATGGCGCGCACCATCGACTCGTTGAGGTCGACGTGCTTGATCTCGACGTTGGCGACCTTGATGCCCCAGGCGTCGGTCTGGGCGTCCAGCACCTGCTGGATGTCGATGTTCAGCCGCTCCCGTTCGGCCAGCAGTTCGTCCAGCTCATGCTTGCCGAGCACCGCGCGCAGGGTGGTCTGGGCCAGTTGGCTGGTGGCCATGAGGAAGTCTTCGACCTGGATGATCGCCTTCTGCGGGTCGAGCACGCGGAAGTACAGCACCGCGTTGACCTTCACCGACACGTTGTCGCGGGTGATCACGTCCTGGGGCGGCACGTCGAGGACGATGGTGCGCAGGTTCACCCGCACCATCTGCTGCACCACGGGAATCAGCAGGATCAGCCCCGGCCCCTTGACCTGCCAGAAGCGCCCGAGCTGGAACACCACGCCCCGTTCGTATTCGCGCAGGATGCGGAACGTCGAGCCGGCCAGGGCAATGAGCAACAGCAGCAGCGCGACAAAACCGATTTGCAGACCCATGATCACTCTCCGAGCGGTGCCGCGTCAGCCGCGGCCACTTGCAGCAACAGGCCCCTGCGGCCCACCACCCGCACCGGTTGCCCGGTGCGCAGCGGCGTGGGGCTGAGCACCTGCCAGCGTTCTCCCTGCAATTGCACCCAGCCGCTGCGGCCATCGCCCGGCTCCACGACAGTGACCGCGGTCACGCTGCCGAGCAGGCCGGCGTCGCCGCTGACCGGTTGGCGCGGCCGGGTCTTCAGGGCCCGCCAGAGCAGCGCGGCCAGCAGCACCGCGCTGACCAGGCCCAGGCCGATCATCATCGGCACCGGCGGTTCGGCGTTGCCCAGGATCAGCGCGCCGATCACGAACATGACGATGCCGCCCAGCCCGATCACGCCGTAGTTGGGCAGCGCGGCTTCGGCGATCAGAAACGCGATGCCCAGGGTGATCAGCCACAGGCCCACCGGGTTGACCGCCGGCAACGGGACATCCGCCGCCAAGGCCGATCCGCTCAGCAGCATCAACAGGGCAAGCGCACAGCAACGGGTGTTCACGTGGCCCTCCGGGAAAGTCAGGGGCTCCTCCTACAGTTTAGTTGAGCCTCGGCCTGGATGATTTCTGATCAATCCGGGCACGCCGCCAGTGGGCGGAATTCCCGGCGCGGACGCCTCGCCGGACTAGACTTTGGGGACGGCAACAGCATTCATGACCGTCCGCCGCGCAACTCCGGCGGGCACCGAGGTGCATCATGCGTATGGCAAGAAAGGTGCAGAGCAGCCTGAAACGGGCGCAATGCGAATACGACATCGTCGCCCATCCGCACTCCTCCAGCAGCCTGGAAACGGCGCGGGTCGCCGGGGTGCCGGCGGAGCGGGTGGCCAAATCGGTGATCCTCGACGATCGCCACGGGCACTACCTGATGGCCGTGCTGCCCGCCAGCCATCATCTGGACTTGAGCAAAATGCCGGACAGCGGGGAATGGCAGATCACCCGCGAAAGCAACCTGGCGCACCTGTTCGACGACTGCGAGCGCGGCGCGGTGCCGCCGCTGGGCGACGCCTACGGGCTCGACATGGTGATCGACCCGCTGCTGACCCGGCAGAAAGACATCTACCTGGAAGCCGGCAACCACAACAACCTGCTGCACATGAGCCTGCCCGAGTACCTCAAGGCGGTGCCCCATGCACAGGTGCGGGAATTGAGCGATTAGTCCCCGCCCTGCTGTGCACGCCAAAGAACCTGCGGGAGCGGGCCTGACCGCGATGACGGCGGCAGGCGGGCTCCCGCAGTCTTTCTCTTGTCCGCGATTTTTAAAGGAGCCAGACATGGAAAACCCCACCCACAGCCTTTCAGCGTTGTTCAAGCAGCTCGGCCTGGCCAGCGATCCGGCCGGCATCGACCAGTTCATCGCCACCCATTCCCCGCTCAAGCCGGAACTGCACCTGGCCGATGCGTTTTTCTGGAACGAGGCGCAGAAGGCCTTTCTGCGGGACGAGATTCTGGATGACGCGGATTGGGCGGAGGTGGTGGATCAGTTGGATGTGATGTTGAGAAAGGGGCGCGCTGGCTGACCGGGTGCATGCCGTGAGTGGCAGGTGTCGGGCTGACTTGTTGGTGGTGCATTTTTAGACCAGAATTACGACCTCATTTGAGGTCTTTTATTATGCAAAGTGTATTGGCCGACATGGCCGTCAGCGTTTCTGAACTGAAGAGAAACCCTTCCGCGGTGCTTAGCGGCGCGCACGGGGGGGCCGTTGCTGTCCTCAATCATAATCGGGTCATGGGTTACATGGTGCCGGCTGATGTCTACGAGGCTTTGATGGAGCGGCTCGATGATCTTGAGTTGGCGGAAATCGTCCGCTCCCGCAGCCACGAAACCCCTATACCGGTAAGCCTGGATGACCTATAAGCTCGAATTCCTGCCGTCTGCGCAAAAAGAATGGAACAAGCTGGGTCATACGCTACGCGATCAATTCAAAAAGAAACTGGGTGAGCGTCTTGAGCGACCGCGCATTCCGGCGGACGCGCTGCATGGAATGCCTGACTGCTTCAAGATCAAACTCAGGGCCTCCGGTTACCGACTGGTCTATCAGGTGATCGATGAGCGGATCGTGGTGTCGGTCGTCGCGGTGGGTAAGCGTGAGCGCAGTGACGTCTACGAAAACGCGAAAAAGCGTTGATCTGAGGCCTGACCAGTAATTTGTTTCAAAACTTGACTGAAATTCCCCGCCAATGCCATATTGATAGTTAGCAAACTAACAGTATGTGCCTCGCCCGTGTCCGACAACCTCGACATCCTCCAGATGAACATCAGCAGTGCCATGGTGGTGGCCGCCCGTCATTGGCGCAAAATCTGCCAGACCACGCTGGTCAACTACGGCATCTCCGAAGCCTGCGCCGTCCCGCTGCTGATGATCGGCCGCCTGGGCGAGGGCGTGCGTCAGGTGCAGGTGGCGCAGGCGGCGGGGATGGAAAGCCCGTCGCTGGTGCGCCTGCTGGATCAGCTGTGCCACGCCGGGTATGTCTGCCGCAGCGAAGACCCCCAGGACCGCCGCGCCAAATGCCTGAGCCTGACCGACACCGGCCGCGAGCTGGTGCAGGCGGTCGAGGCCGAACTGGTGCGCCTGCGCCATGAGGTGCTGGAAGGCATCGACCGGCGCGATCTGGAAGCTACGCTTCGGGTATTGAAGGCTTTCGAGGCGGCGAGTCCGCTGGCGGTGACCCATCCGTGAACGGCTTCTTTTCCGGCTTTCCTCCGGCCCGGGACTGGTTCTACGGGATCCGCACCTTCGCCGCTTCGATGATCGCGCTGTACATCGCCCTGCTCATGCAGATGCCGCGTCCGTATTGGGCGATGGCCACGGTGTACATCGTCTCCAGCCCCTTCCTCGGGCCCACCAGTTCCAAGGCCCTGTACCGCGCCATCGGGACATTCCTCGGCGCGGCGGCGGCGGTGCTGTTCGTGCCGATGTTCGTCCAGAGCCCTTACGTGCTGGTGGTGGTCATCGCGCTGTGGACGGGGATCCTGCTGTTTCTCTCGCTGCACCTGCGCACCGCCAACAACTATGCGCTGATGCTTGCCGGCTACACCTTGCCGCTGATCGCCCTGCCGGTGGTGGACAACCCGTTGGCGGTGTGGGACGTGGCCGAGGCGCGCACCGAGGAGATCTTCCTCGGCATCGCCGTGGCGGCGGTGGTCGGGGCGATGTTCTGGCCGCGCCGACTGGCTCCGGTGTTCAACAACGCGGTGGGCAAGTGGTTCGCCGACGCGACGACCTACAGCCTGCGCTTCCTGGGCCGCGACGTGCGCCCGGAAGAGATCGGCGCCCTGCGCATGGCCATGGTCGGCAGCTTCAACAGCCTCGAACTGATGATCGGCCAACTGCCCCACGAAGGCGCCCGGCCCCAGACGGTGCGCAACACCAAGGAGCTGCGCGGGCGGATGATCCACCTGCTGCCGGTGATCGACGCCCTCGACGATGCGCTCTATGCCCTTGAGCGCCGCACGCCGGAGCTGGTGGACCGGTTCGCGCCGCTGCTGGCGGCCACCAGCGAGTGGCTCGGCCACAAGGACGCCGACCTTGAGCGTTGGCAGGCCCTGAAAGACCGGCTCGACGCCCTGCAGCCGGACGCGCAGGCCCTGGACGAGCGCAAGCAGTTGCTGTTCTCCAACGCGCTGTACCGCCTGGCCGAGTTCATCGACCTGTGGCAGGACTGCCGCTCGCTGCAGGACGCGATCCTCTGCGAGCGCCAGGACAGCTGGCGTGCGGTCTACCGGCACTGGCGCCTCGGTCGCCTGACGCCGTTCCTCGACCGCGGGCTGATGCTGTATTCGGTGGCCTCGACCATCCTGGCGATCATCGTCGCGTCGGTGCTGTGGATCCTGCTCGGCTGGACCGACGGCGGCAGCGCGGTGATCCTGGCGGCGGTGTCGTGCAGCTTCTTCGCCTCGATGGACGACCCGGCGCCGCAGATCTACCGGTTCTTCTTCTGGACCGCGATGTCGGTGCTGTTCGCCAGCCTGTACCTGTTCCTGGTGCTGCCCAACCTGCATGACTTCCCGATGCTGGTGCTGGCGTTCGCCGTGCCGTTCATCTGCGTCGGCACTCTGACGGTGCAGCCGCGCTTCTATCTCGGCATGCTGCTGACGCTGGTCAACACCTCGTCGTTCATCAGCATCCAGGGCGCCTACGACGCGGATTTCTTCGCCTTCGCCAACTCCAACCTGGCGGGGCCCATGGGGCTGCTGTTCGCGTTCATCTGGACGCTGGTGGCCCGGCCGTTCGGCGCCGAGCTGGCGGCCAAGCGCCTGACCCGGTTCAGCTGGAAGGACATCGTCCGCATGACGGAGCCGGCGAACCTCGCCGAACACCGGCAACTGGGCGTGCAACTGCTCGACCGCCTGATGCAGCACCTGCCGCGCCTGGCGCTGACCGGCCAGGACACCGGCATCGCCCTGCGCGAAGTGCGGGTGGGGCTGAACCTGCTCGACCTGCTGGCCTACACGCCGCGGGTGCCCGGCACGCCGCAGGCGCTGCTGCAGCAGGTGGTGGCGGAAGTCGGCGACTACTTCCGCGCCTGCCTCAAGGCCGGCGAACGCCTGCCGGCGCCCAGCCCCCTGCTGATGACGATGGACCGCACCCGCCGGGCCCTCAGTGGCCAGGGCGATGACGAAACCCGGCTGCACCTGTTGCATGCCCTGAGCGGCCTGCGCCTGGCGCTGCTGCCCGGCGTCGAGTTTCTCGGCAACGCCGAACCCGAAGAACCGTTGCCTCACGGCATCGATGGAGCGCCCCTATGATCGGTGACCTGGACATCAGCGGCATCTTCCTGCCCACGCTGCTGATCCTGATGGGCATCACGTACCTGTTGTTCCTGCTGGTGCACGGCGTGCTCACGCGCCTGCATTTCTACCGCCTGGTCTGGCACCGGGCGTTGTTCAACGTGGCGCTGTACGCCTTGCTGCTGGGCGCCGTGGATTCCCTCAGCCGATACCTGATGACATGAAAAAACCGTTTTTGACGCTCGGCCGCACCGTGCTGACCCTGTTGATCGTGACGTTCGCCGTCGTGGTGGTGTGGCGCATGGTGATGTACTACATGTTCGCGCCCTGGACCCGCGACGGCCACATCCGCGCCGACATCGTGCAGATCGCCCCGGACGTGTCCGGGCTGATCCAGCAGGTGGAAGTGAAGGACAACCAGCCGGTCAAGCGCGGCCAGGTGCTGTTCAGCATCGACCCGGACCGTTTCCGCCTGGCCCTGCGCCAGGCCAAGGCCGCCGTCGCCGACCGCGAAGAGACCCTCGCCCAGGCGCAGCGCGAGGCCAAGCGCAACCGGGGCCTGGGCAGCCTGGTGCCGGCCGAGCAACTGGAGGAGAGCCTGTCCAAGGTCGCCCGTGCCCAGTCGGCGCTGACCGAAGCGCTGGTGGCGGTGGACAGCGCCCAGCTCAACCTCGACCGCTCGGTGATCCGCAGCCCGGTGGACGGCTACGTCAACGACCGCGCGCCGCGTGCCCAGGAGTTCGTCACCGCCGGGCGTCCGGTGCTGTCGGTGGTCGACAGCAACTCCTTCCACATCGACGGCTATTTCGAGGAGACCAAGCTGGACGGCATCCGCGTCGGCCAGGCCGTGGACATCCGGGTGATCGGCGACCGGGCGAAGCTGCGCGGGCATGTCGAAAGCATCGTGGCCGGCATCGAGGACCGCGACCGCACCAGCGGCAGCAACCTGCTGCCCAACGTCAACCCGGCCTTCAGCTGGGTGCGGCTGGCGCAGCGGATTCCGGTGCGCATCGCGTTCGATGACGTGCCGGAGGATTTCCGCATGATCGCCGGGCGCACCGCCACGGTGTCGATCATCGAGGACGGCCGGCAGGAGTCCGCGCAATGAACCGGGCGCTGATGGTCGCCGGGCTGGGCGCGTTGCTGTCGGCCTGTCAGGTGGTCGGGCCCGACTACCGCCTGCCGGGCGAAGCGGCGGTGCAGCGCCACGACCTGCAGGGCGAGTTGGCGGTGGACGGCAAGCCGGTGGTGTCGGCGCCGGTGCCGGCCGACTGGTGGCGCCTGTATCAGGATCCCCGGCTCAACGAGCTGGTGCAGCAGGCCGTGGCCTCCAACACCGATCTGCGGGTGGCGGCGGCCAACCTGTCGCGGGCCCGGGCCCGGGTCGACGAGGCCGAGGCGGCCGGCGGCTGGAGCGGCGGGGTGAAGATGGGCGCCCAGCGCCTGCAGGAGTCCGGCGAAGCGTTCCTGCTGCCGGAAAAGGTGCCGGTGGACAACATCGGCGAGATCGCCATCAGCGCCTCTTACCAGTTCGACCTGTTCGGCAAGCTGCAGCGCGGCATCGAAGCGGCCAAGGCCAGCGCCGACGCGACCCAGGCCGCCGCCGACACCGCCCGCATCACCCTGGTGGCGGATGTGGTGCGGGCCTACACCCAGGTCTGCGCCGCCAACGAAGAGCGCGAAATCGCCCAGCATTCCCTCGACCTGCAGGACCAGAGCACCCGGCTCACCCAGCGCCTGCGCGACGCCGGCCGGGGCGACGAGACCCAGGTCACCCGCTCCCAGACCCAACTGAAATCCCTGCGGGCCGACCTGCCGCGCTACGAGGCTGCGCGGCAGGCCGGGCTGTTCCGCCTGTCGATGCTGCTGGCCAAGCCGGTGGCGCAGCTGCCGGCCGGCACCGCCGGGTGCGCCGAGCTGCCGAAGGTCGCGCAACTGATGCCCGTCGGCGACGGCGCCGCGTTGCTCAAGCGCCGCCCCGACGTGCGCCAGGCCGAGCGGCAACTGGCCGCCGCGACCGCCGGCATCGGCATCGCCACCGGCGAGCTGTACCCGGACATCAGCTTCGGTGCGACGATCGGCACCGTCGGCCTGCTGGACGACCTCGGCAAACCGTCCACCAACCGCTGGGGCTTCGGCCCTTCGTTGAGCTGGAACGTGCCGACCAACGGCGCCCGGGCGCGCATCCGCGAGGCCGAAGCGTCGACCCAGGGCGCCCTGGCGCACTTCGACGGCGTCGTCCTGAACGCCGTCCGCGAGACCCAGACCGGCCTGGCCCAATACAGCGCCCAACTGCAGCGCCGCGAAGCCTTGGCCGATGCCGAGCAGTCGGCGAAGCAGGCGGCGGAGCAGACCCACCGCTTCTACCAGGCCGGCCGCGCGTCGTTCCTCGCCGACCTGCAGGCCACCCGCACCTACACCGATGTGCGGGCGCAGCTGGCGTCGGCCAACACCCAGGTCGCCCTGAGCCAGATCGATCTGTTCCTGGCCCTGGGCGGCGGCTGGGAAAGCGGACGAACGCAAGCGTCGGGCACCGGCAAACCCTGAGGCCGTTGCTATGCTTTGAAGTGTTGGAAGGGCGCCCGGTGCAAGGCGCCCTTGCAGCGCACTGGGCTTGCGCAGGTCGGGGAAACCAATAATGAAAAACCCTTACGCTCTTGGCTTCTGGTGCGCCGTGGTAGCGCTGGTGCTGCTCTCGGCCACCTATTTCTACGGCATCATGCTGGCCCACCAGATCGATAAGGCCATGGTGTTCCTCGACAGCACCGTGGCCCTGATCGCGGTCATGGGGATCGTGGTGGTGGCCTGGTCTCTGGTGCAGGTCCGGCGGCTGAAGAAGCGCCAGCTGGAGCAAAGCAAGGTGCTGCTGCTGATCTGGGACACCAAAGTCGCGCTGCGCCGGGTCGAGACCGTGTTCGACCGGTATTTCTGGGGCAGCTACTGGCAACCGGGGCGCACCTTCGCCGAAGTCATGGGCGAACTCACCGGCACGCCGCTGGAAAAAAGCCTGGATGCCCTGAAAAAGCAGTGCCTGGAGCTCGACAAGCAAGTCGCCAGCGACGGCTGGCACTGGCTCAACAACGCCCGTGAGCTGTCCGACGTCGCCACGGCCATGGCCCGCGAGCGCTACCAGCTGGACTTCTGCGACCCGCGCAACGACGGCCCCGGCGGCGCGGTGATCGACCGGGACTTCGAAGTGCTGGTGTTCACCTGGACGGCGCGGCTCAAAAGCTTCGACCATCAACTGGACGAGATCGAGGTGCAGTATTCCTGAGGCCGAGGCGAGTGCCCGGCCCTCTGCGCCCGCCACCATTCCCCCTCGCCATGGACACTCTTTAACCTTTAAACACTGGGCCCTGCCGCGCCGGCGGTGCTAATCTGCACCGCTAAATCCAGCGGAGTCGTGCCGCGGCCCGATCACGGGTTCAAGGAAGACGACCACACTTTCAGCCACGGAAATCGATCGGGTCATTCATGAATAAATCAGCAGGCGTGCTTCTGGGAATCGTTGTTGCCATCGGCGCCGTCAGCGCCGGCGGGGCGTGGTACACCGGCACCAAAATCGAAGGCGTGCTGAACAACGCCGTCGCCAACGCCAACAAGGAACTGCAGGCCGCCATGGCCGGTTCCAACGGCAGCGCGTCGCTGGAGCTGGTGTCCCTGGAGCGCCACACCTTCAGCAGCACCGCGCAGTACCGCCTCAAGGGCGAGGGCGAAATGTTCGGCGAGGCGCCGGTCGAGCTGCTGTTCACCGACCGCATCGAACACGGCCCGCTGCCGTTCTCGCGGCTGGCGTCGTTCAAGTGGCTGCCGGTCATGGCCAGCAGTCACTACGCGCTGGAAAAGACCCCGCTGACGGAAAAATGGTTCGCCGCCACCAAGGGCGCCGCGCCGCTCAAGGGCGTGGTCAACATCGGCTACGACGAATCCACCACCGGCACCCTCGAACTGCTGCCGCTGGAGACGGCCCTGGACGACAAGTCGAGCCTCAAGTTCTCCGGCCTGAACATGGACATCTCCGCCAGCGCCCAGGCCCAGAAGGTCAAGGCCAACGGCTACATGGACAGCCTGCACCTGACCACCGTCGCCGAAGACGAAGCGCCGGTGCAGGTCGAGCTCAGCGGCCTGACCCTGGCCAGCAACCTCACCAAGAGCACCTACGGCTACTACACCGGGGAGAACACCCTGGAGCTGACCAACAGCAAGACCACCTTCGGCGCCAAGCAGTCGGTGCTGGGCATCAAGAACTTCGAGATGAAGAACCTCACCGAAGAGACCGGCTCCAGCGCCTCGGGCCGCGCCGACTACAAGATCGGCGAGGTCACCCTCAACGACAAGAAGATCGGCTCGGCCAACCTGGCCATGAGCCTGAAGAACCTCGACATTCCGTCGACGATGTCGCTGATGCAGATCTACCAGACCAAGCTGCAGCCCTACGAGAAGGCCGCTGCCGAAGCCGCCGAAGCCGGCCTGCCGTCGCCGGAGCTGAACCTGACCCCGGCCGAAGAGGCCCAGGTCAAGGCCGACCTGCAGAAACTGCTGGCCGCAGGACCCCAAGTGGCGCTGGAGAACCTGTCGCTCAAGACCGCCAACGGCGAAAGCCGCGCCAACCTGGTGATCGACCTGGCCAAGCCGCAGTCGATGGACCTGCCGCCGGACCAACTGGGCAAGCAACTGATCGCCCTGCTCGACCTCAACGTGCTGGTGTCCAAGCCGATGCTGGTGGACCTGATGAGCGTTCAGGCGCAGCTCGACGGCCAGACCGACGCCAAGGCCATCGTCGACCAGGCCAGCGCCGCCACCGACATGTTCGCCGGCATGGCGGTCGGCTCGCAGTTGGCGACCCTGGACGGCACCAACGTCACGACCAAACTGCACTACGCCGCCAACCAGGTGGAGTTCAACGGCCAGAAGATGACCGTCGAGCAGTTCGTCGGCTTCCTGATGGGCAAGTTCGCCGGCGTCAGCCAGGTTCAGTAACCGCCCCGCAACGCCACGGCGCCCGGCCTCTGCGTACCGCAGACGCCGGGCGTTTTGCTGTCTGGCGTCCGGGTTTTCGGCCGGTAGGGGAACCGTCACGGCAATTCTGAATAATTATTGCGTTGCCGATATTGGTCTACGCTTGCGTGCAAGACTGCCTGGATAAGCTTGGCCGGGTCTGCGATCCGGCCATCGTTACGAATGGGCAAGGAGGGCATTGCGACCCGGCTGGCCATGTAAGGATGCTGACGAATGCCGCGTATTGATGTTCCCGTATTACATCGTGGTTTACGCCCATTGTTCCGAGTCGCGCTGTGCAGCCAGTTGCTCTGGCCGGCACTGGCGGTCGCCGATACGGCTTACGACCGAATGGTGCTCGACGCCCGGGCCGGCCATTACGCGCCTGCGCTCGACGCCCTGCGCCAGGTGCCGCCGGCCCAGGCGACCGCCGGCCAGGTCAGCGATCACCTGCAGATCGCCAGTTGGGCCGGGCTCGACGCCGAAGTGGTGCAGGTCTACGAGACCCAGGGCCGCGGCCGCACGCTGCCGGTCCAGGCGCTGACCGCCACCGCCCGGGCCTACCGCAACCTCAAGCGTTGGGATCAGGCGACCCAGGTCTACAACCAGGCCCTGGCGCTGGATCCGGGCAATGCCGACCTGCAACTGGGGCTGGCCCTGACCCAGGCCGACGCCGGCAAGCCCGACGAAGCGGTGACCCGCGCCAAGGCGCTGGTCGCGGCCAAGCCTGACGATCCCTCCCGCCGGCTCGCGCTGGGCTACGCCCTGACCCGTGCCGGCAAGCAGTACGACGCGCTGCACGAATACGACCAGGCGTTCATCCGCGCCGGCAGCAAGCCGGAAGTCGCCCGCGAATACGTGGTGGCCCTGCAGAAGGCCCGTCTGCCGGAGCCTGCGCTGCGCCTGGCCGACCAGCGTCCGGGCCTGATCGACCCGGTCACCCGGCGTCGCCTCGAAGGCGACCTGGCCGCCGAGCGGGTGCGCCTCGCCGACCTGGCCACCCGCAGCGAGAAAGAGCGTTACGTCATCGCCGACCGGGCGCTGGCCGACTACGACAAGCTGCTGACCACCTGGACGCCGGACGCCAGCGCCCACGACGACGTGACCCGCTGGCGCATCGACCGCATGGGCGCGCTCCGGGCCCGGGCGCGCACCGCCGACGTCATCGGCGAATACCAGAAGCTGCAAGGCGAGGGCGTGAAGATCCCGACCTACGCCCTGCGCTGGGTGGCGGCGTCCTACCTCGACCAACGCCAGCCGGAAATCTCCACCGACCTTTACCGCCAGGTGCTGACCGCGCCGGACGCCGATGTCGGCGACCGCCTGGAAGACACCACCGGCCTGTACTACTCGCTGCTCGAAAGCGACCGCGCCGAAGAGGCCCGCAAGGTCGCCGAGGACCTGGCCAAGTCCCAGCGGCCGCGCATCGAGCTCAAGGGCCTGCCGGTGGGCAACCCCAACGACGAATGGATGGACGCCCAGCAGCTCGCGGCGCAGGCCGGCACCTACGGCTCCGACCTGCCCCACGGCGAAGAGCGCCTGCAGGCGTTGGTCGACCAGGCGCCGGGCAACATCGGCCTGCGCCTGGCCCAGGCCGACCTGTACCTGGCCCGCGACTGGCCGCGCCGCGCCGAGAACCAGCTCAAGGAAACCGAAAGCCTGGTGCCGCGGGACATGGGCCTGGAAGTCGCCCAGGCCCACACCGCCATGGACCTGCAGGAATGGCGGCAGATGGATGCGCTGACCGACGACGTGGTCGCGCGCTTCCCCGACAACCGTCAGGTGCAGCGCCTGGCCCGTCAGCGCGAAGTGCATGACATGGCCGAGCTGCGCGTCGAAAGCTACGGCGGCAAGGCTTACGGCGGCGGCAGCGGCGATGCCGGCGCGGTCAGCGGCAGCCGGGACTTCGGCATCGAAAGCACCCTGTACAGCCCGCCCATCGATGAAGACTGGCGGGTGTTCGCCGGCGTCGGTTACGCCACCGGCGACTTCACCGAAGGCACCGGGCACCACCGCTTCCAGCGCGTGGGCCTGGAGCGCCGCACCCGCGACATGACCCTGGAGGCGGAAATCTCCAACCACTCCTACGGTTTCGGCGACAAGCAGGGCGCGCGCCTGGCGATCGCCCGGGACATCGACGACCACTGGCAGTACGGCGGCAGCCTCGAGTACCTCTCGGCGCAGACCCCGCTGCGCGCGCTGAACAGCGGCATCAAGGCCAACGGCGGCAGCGGTTTCATCCGCTGGCGGGCCAACGAGAGCCGGGAATGGAAGCTGGCGGTCAGCCCGTCGCACTTCAGCGACGGCAACAACCGGGTCGAGGCGCTGCTCACCGGCCGCGAGGGCGTGTACAGCGCGCCGAACCTGCAGGTCGACGCCGGCCTGGAAGTGGGCACCAGCCACAACTCCAAGTCCGATGACGTGCCGTACTTCAACCCGAAGGCGGACCTGAGCGTCATGCCGCTGCTGAACGTCAACCACGTGCTCTACCACCGTTACGAAACGGTCTGGAGCCAGCAGTTCCAGCTGGGCGCCGGCACCTACAGCCAGCGCGACCACGGCACCGGCGGCATGGCGCTGATCGGCTACGGCCAGCGCTACGCCTGGAACGACGTGTTCGAAGTGGGCGGCCTGTTGAGCGCGATCAACCGGCCCTACGACGGTGATCGGGAAACCGATCTGCGTCTGCTCGTCGACCTCACTTTCCGCTTCTAGAAGAGTCTGAAGATGCCTCTGATTTCGCGATTCATCCTTTTGCTGGGCGCGCTGCTGGCCAGCGCCTGCGCCCAGCAGGCCCCGGCCTTCCTGCCGCCGTCCGAGCGCCCGGTGGCGGCCAGCGAGAAGCCGTGGCCGAAGAACCACGTGCTGGGCATCGCCTACCACGACGTCGAAGACCGCGACCCCGACCAGGCCGTGGTGGCGGTGCGCACCGAACGCATGATCGAGCAGTTGGCGTGGCTGCGCGAGAACGGCTACCGGCCGGTCACGGTCGATCAGATCATGGCCGCGCGCAAGGGCGGGCCGGAACTGCCGCCCAAGGCGATCCTGCTCAGCTTCGACGACGGCTACTCCAGCTTCTACACCCGCGTGCTGCCGGTGCTGCGCGCCTACAACTGGCATGCGCTGCTGGCGCCGGTCGGCACCTGGATCGACACGCCCCTCAACCAACCGGTGGACTTCGCCGGCACCCCGCGCCAGCGCTCGGACTTCCTGACCTGGGACCAGGTGCGGGAAATCTCCCGGTCGGGGCTGGTGGAGATCGCTGCCCACACCGACGCCAACCACAAGGGCATCCTCGCCAACCCCCAGGGCAACCTGCAGCCGGCGGCGGCGACCCGGCAATACAACGCGGTCACCAAGCGCTACGAGACCGAAGACGAATTCCGCGCACGGATCCGCACTGACGTGGCCGCCATTTCCGAGAAGATCCGCAAGGTCACCGGCAAGAAGCCGCGCATCTGGGTCTGGCCGTACGGCACGGCGGACGGCACGTCGCTGACGGTGGTGGGCGAGCAGGGCTACGAAATGGCCCTGACCCTCGACGACGGCCTCGACGCCCTCGACAACCTGATGAGCAGCCCGCGCTTCCTGGTGGCCTCGGACCCGGACGGCGAGCACTTCGCCAACAGCATCGTCTCGGTGCAGGCCGAATCGCCGATGCGCGTGGTGCACGTGGACCTGGACAACGTCTACGACCCGGATCCGGCGCAGCAGGACGCCAACCTCGGCAAACTGGTGCAGCGCATGGCCGACATGGGCGCCAACACGGTGTTCCTGCAGGCCTTCGCCGACCCCCAGGGCGACGGCCTGGTGCATTCGCTGTACTTCCCCAACCGCCACCTGCCGGTGCGCGCCGACCTGTTCGACCGCGTCGCCTGGCAACTGCGCACCCGTGCCCACGTGAAGGTCTTTGCCTGGATGCCGGTGCTGAGCTTCGCCCTCGATGCGAAGCTGCCGCGGGTCACCCGCTGGGATCCGCAGACCGGCGCCGTGTCGGTCGACCCGGACCAGTACAAGCGTCTGTCGCCGTTCGACCCCGAGGTGCGGCGGGTCGTGGGCGAAATCTACGAGGACCTGGCGCGCCTGACGTCGGTGGACGGCATCCTCTATCACGACGATGCGGTGCTTTCGGACTTCGAGGACGCCGGCCCGCAGGCGCTCAAGGCCTACGCCGCCAACGGCCTGCCGGGCTCGATCGGCGCACTGCGCGACGATCCGGCGACGATGCAGCGCTGGACGCGCTTCAAGAGCCGCTACCTGATCGACTTCACCCAGGAACTGACCGCCAAGGTGCGGGCGATCCGCGGCCCGCAGGTGCTGACCGCACGCAACATCTTCGCCGAGCCGATGCTCAACCCCGCGAGCGAGGCGTGGTTCGCGCAGAACTTCGACGATTTCCTCGTCACCTATGACTGGACGGCGCCGATGGCCATGCCGCTCATGGAGAAACAGACCCACGCCCGTTCCGGCCCCTGGCTGGAGTCGCTGGTGGCGACGGTCAAGGCCCGCCCGGGCGCGCTCGAGCGCACGGTGTTCGAGCTGCAGGGCCGGGACTGGACGAAAAAGGACCAGGCCGAAATCGACGGCGCGCAACTGGCCGAATGGATGAGCCTGCTCAAGCGCCAGGGCGTGACCAGCTTCGGCTACTACCCGGACAACTTCCTCGAGAACCTGCCGGACCTGAAAGCCGTGCGGCCAGCGCTCTCCAACAAATGGAACCCATGACATGCTGGATAGACTGTTGGCCCTGCTTGTTCTGGCGCTCGTCCTCGGCGTACCGCTGGGGCTGATCTTCCTGGTCACCGGGCAGTTCCTGATGGACTTCGTGTTCTTCTACCCGCTGTTCATGTCCGGGCTGTGGATCTCCGGCGGCCTGTATTTCTGGCTGCACTGGGAGCGGCACTGGCCGTGGAAGGACGACACGCTGCCGCCGCCCCTGGCCGGCGAGCCGCTGATCTCGATCCTGATCCCTTGCTACAACGAGGGCGACAACGCCGCCGACACCATTCACGCGGCGCTGGCCCAGCATTACCCGAACATCGAAGTCATCGCGATCAACGACGGCTCCAAGGACAATACCGCCGAGGTGCTCGACGCCCTGGCCAAGGAAGACCCGCGCCTGCGCGTGCTGCACCTGGCGGAGAACCAGGGCAAGGCCGTGGCCCTGCGCATGGGCGCCGTCGCGGCGCGCAGCGAATACCTGGTGTGCATCGACGGCGACGCGCTGCTGGCGCCGAACACCGCGGCTTACCTGGTGGCGCCGATGCTCGACAACGCTCGGCTCGGGGCGGTCACCGGCAACCCGCGGATCCGCACCCGTTCGACCCTGGTCGGGCGGGTTCAGGTCGGCGAGTTCTCCTCGATCATCGGCCTGATCAAGCGCACCCAGCGGGTGTTCGGGCGGATCTTCACCGTGTCCGGGGTGATCGTCGCCTTCCGCCGCACGGCGCTGCACCGGGTCGGCTACTGGAGCCCGGACATGATCACCGAGGACATCGACATCAGCTGGAAGCTGCAGCTGGATCACTGGAGCATCTTCTACGAGCCCCGCGCGCTGTGCTGGATCCTCATGCCCGAAACCCTGCGCGGCCTTTGGAAGCAGCGCCTGCGCTGGGCCCAGGGCGGCGCCGAAGTGCTGTTCAAGAACATCCGCGGGATCTGGCAGTACCGCCACCGCTACCTGTGGCCGCTGCTGTTCGAATACTGCCTGTCCACCGGCTGGGCGTTCACCTTCCTGCTGTCGGTGATCTTCTGGGCGGTCGGCAAGTTCGTGGTCTTGCCGGAAGCCATCGCGGTGCACCACCTGATGCCGCCGGCGTTCACCGGGCTGCTGCTGGCGTTCGTCTGCCTGGTGCAGTTCGCGGTCAGCATCGTGATCGACCGGCGCTACGAGCCGGGGCTGGGCAAGACCATGTTCTGGGTGGTTTGGTATCCGTTGGTGTTCTGGTTCATCAGCCTGCTGACCACGCTGGTCAGCTTCCCCAAAGTGCTGTTCGGCCAGCATCAGAAGCGTGCGCGCTGGGTCAGTCCCGACCGGGGGATCAAACCGGTCGGCGACGACGAAGAGGAGGTCATCAAATGAAAATCATCCGGACCCGCCAACGGCCCTTCCTGGTGGTGGTCGACGTGTTCATCACCGTGCTCGCCTGGGTCGGCCTGCTGTACCTGCTGGTGCGCGGGCTGTGGCCGCTGATCGACACCCACGAAGGCGGGCCGCGGATCGACAATTCCGCGTTCGAGGCCCTCGGCACCTTGCAGATCTACCTGTGGGTGGCGCTGGTCAACGCGGTGATCCTGATCGGCTGGGCGCGCTACCAGCAGCGCAAGAGCAAGAGCTTCGCCCAGCGCCGGCTGCCGGCGCCGGTGGTGGACGATGAAGGCCTGAGCAGAAGCTTCAAGCTGTGCGACGACCGCCTGCAGAAACTGCGCGGCACCGGGGTGATGACCATCCACAACGATCAGGAAGGCGACGTCAGCCATGTGGTGCCGCACTTCTGGCCGGTGACGGCCGAGGAACTGCCGCCGCCGCTGGCGCCGCTGGAGCATCCGCGGGTGATCTTTCTGCACGCCGAGGACGACGACAACCGCGGGCCGACCAACCGGATCACTTGAGCCTGCGGATCAGCCGCCAGGCCTCCTCCATCGGCAGCGGCTGCTTCATGCGTTCGGCCAGCAGCGCCATGGCCCGTTCCTCCTCGCAGGCCACGGCGGCCACCACCACGCCGCCGCTGCCGAACAGGCCGATGAAGGGCGGCTGGCCGGGTTCGCCGTTGAATCCCACCTCATCCCAATGCGCGGCATGGCCGAGGCAGTCGTAGCTCCTGCCGAAATGCCAGGTCCAGAAGTACGGCACGTCCAGGTAATGTTCCTCGCCGCCGAGCATGTTGGCCGCCGCGATCCGCGCCTGCTGCTGGGCCAGGCGCCAGTGCTCGATGCGCTGGGGCCGGCCGTTGAGCGGGAACGTGGCGATGTCGCCGATGGCCCACAGGTTCGGGGCGATGCGCATGCCGTCGTCGACCCGCAGCGACAGGTCCGCTTCCCTCGGCAGCGACGCGAAGGCCTCGGTGGCCGGATGCACGCCGATCCCCGCCAGCACCAGGTCCGCCGACAGGCGCAGGCCGTTGTCGAGCAGCACGGCCTCGACCTTGCCGTCGCCGATGATTTCGCGCGCCTCATGCCCGGTGATGAACCTGACGCCGTTGTCCTCGTGCAGCGCCCGGATCGCGCGGCCCACGGCATCGCCGAAGCGGGCCGCGAAGGGCACGGCGTGATGGGCGATCACCGTCACGTCGAGGCCGAGCTGGCGCAGGGCCGAGGCGCACTCGAGGGCGATGAAGCCGTCGCCGACGATCACCGCACGCTGGCCGGGGCGGGCGCTGTCCAGGATGCATTCGGCCTGGAGCCGGGAGCGCAGCACGAAGACCTGCGGCAGGTCGGCGCCGGGCAGCGCCAGCCGGTTGGGCGCGCCGCCGGTGGCCAGCACGGCGGCGTCATAGGCCAGGTTCGCGCCGTGCTTCAGGTGCAGGGTCTTTGCCGCGCTGTCGAGGGCGATGACTTCGTCTTCGAGCCGTTCGATGCGCTGCGTCCGGTAAAACCCCTCATCGCGCAGCGGCGGGGTTTCCTCGGGCGGCATTTCCCCGGCCAGCACGTACTTGCTCAGCACCGTGCGGTCGTACCCGGCGCCGTGTTCACGGTCGACCATGACGATCCGTCCGCCGAACCCGTTCTCCCGCAGCGCGGCGGCGCAGGCCGTGCCCCCGGCGCCCGCGCCGACGATGACGAAGGTGCGCGGGTCATCCGCCGGCGGCGTGTGCGGATCCGCCAACGGCTGGTCGTCGACCCACACCTCGTCGCCGCGCAGCTCAAGCGGATAGCGGACGAGGCCGTCGAGGGCCGGCGGCTCGCACAGCGCACCGTCCTCGAGGCGAAACGCCCCCTTGTGCCAGGGACAGATCAGGCGTCCGTTGCAGATCGCCCCATCGGCCAGCGGCGCTCCGGCGTGGGGGCATTCACCCTGGAACGCGCGCAGTTGCCCGGCGGCGCGCACAAGAAGGATGTTCTGGTCGCCGATCCGCACCGGCAGGCCACGGTCTTCGGGGACATCGGCGAAACGGGCGACACGGTGCAGGGACATGATCGTGCTCCACGCAAGTGTTTCTCTTACGAGTTTGGCGCCGATTCCCAGGTTCAGCCAATTGCCACTGCCACGGCACGAACGGTACGGCTATAGTTTGCAGGCCGACGAAGGCCCAACCGCACAAGGTGCTCCCGGAATGACCCGATCGATGTCTCTCAACCCTTGGCTGGCGGCCCTTGCCGTCGCCCTTTGCGTGCAGTTGCCGGCGCAGGCCCAAGAGCGCTTCACCCTCAGCATCCCCGGCGTGTCGGACAACCGCCTGTTCACCTCGGCGGCGGCCAGCGACGCCAGCGGCTGCGGCGGCAAGAACCAGTCGCCGGCCCTGAGCTGGAACGCGGGCCCCGCCGGCACCCAGAGCTACGCCATCGTCATGCACGACCCGGACGGCCAGAAGGGCCTGGGCGTCGATCACTGGATTCATTACGGCATCAAGGCCACCACCCGGCAGATCCCGGCGGGCGTCGGCGCCAAGTCGGCCCTCGAAGGCGTCGGCGGCACCAACAGCAAAGGCACCACCCACTACATCGGCCCGTGCCCGCCGGTCGGCGACAGCGCCCACCACTACATCATCCAGATCTACGCCCTGGACCTGGCCCCGGACGCCTTGCCCGCCGGGCTGACCCGCGCCGAGCTGATGGACAAGATCAAAGGCCATGTGCTGCGCAACAGCAGCGCGGTGCGGCGCTACCACCGCTGAAAAAAAGTTTTCCGGGGTTAACCCGAACGCGAGGGGCTGCCCGTCTCACGGGATGAATGGATCAATTTCCTCCCGAGGTCAGCCCCCATGTCCTTTCCTGCCTTGTTTCTGCGCCCCGTCGCCGCCGCTGTGATGCTGGTCGTCGCCGGGTGCGGCGCGTCCTCCACACCGGATTCCGCCGCAGTGGCGCCGCCGGTTCCCTCCGCCCCTCAAGTCACCGCCCCTCAAATCCGCGAGGAAGCGGCCATGGCGGACAGCGCGATGGCCAAGCGCAGCCTGCGCGCCGCACCGGTGGCCGCTTTTGCGCCGATGCCCGCCGCGGAAAGTTATCCACAGGGCTACCGCGACGAGTACCGCGAGCAGTACCAGACCCTGGCCGACAACCCTGTCCACAGCGTCGCCGAGGCGCCGGTCTCGACCTTCAGCGCCGACGTCGACACCGGCGCCTACGCCAACGTTCGCCGCCTGCTCAACCAGGGCCGCCTGCCGCCTGAAGGCGCGGTGCGCCTGGAGGAGATGGTCAATTACTTCCCCTACGACTACGCGCTGCCCGCCGACGGTTCGCCGTTCGGCGTGACCACCGAACTGGCCGCGACGCCGTGGAACCCGCACACCCGCCTGCTGCGCATCGGCATCAAGGCATCCGACCGCGCGGTGGCGCAACTGCCTCCGGCCAACCTGGTGTTCCTGGTGGACGTGTCCGGCTCGATGGATCGCCGCGAAGGGCTGCCGATGGTCAAAGGCACCCTGAAACTGCTGGTCGATCAGTTGCGTGAGCAGGACCGGGTGTCGCTGGTGGTGTATGCCGGCGAATCGCGGGTGGTGCTGGAACCCACGTCCGGACGGGACAAGGCGAAGATCCGCAACGCCATCGAGCAACTGACGGCAGGCGGCTCCACGGCCGGCGCCTCGGGCATCGAACTGGCCTACCGGATGGCGCAGCAGGCGTTCATCCCCAACGGCATCAACCGCATCCTGCTGGCCACCGACGGCGACTTCAACGTCGGCGTCAGCGATTTCGACAGCCTCAAGCAATTGGCTGTGGATAAACGCAAGACCGGCATCTCCCTGACCACCCTGGGTTTCGGTGTGGATAACTACAATGAACACCTGATGGAACAACTGGCCGACGCCGGCGACGGCAACTACGCCTACATCGACAACCTGCGCGAGGCGCGCAAAGTGCTGGTGGATCAGTTGGGCTCGACCCTGGCCACGGTGGCGAAGAACGTCAAGCTGCAGGTGGAGTTCAACCCGGCGCAGGTCAGCGAATACCGGTTGCTGGGCTACGAGAATCGGGCCCTGAAGCGTGAGGACTTCAGCAACGACAAGGTCGATGCCGGGGAAATCGGTGCGGGGCATACGGTGACGGCGCTGTACGAAATCGTTCCGAGCGGCGAAAAAGGCTGGCTGGAGCCGCTGCGCTACGGCAAGGCGGGCTCGGCGGCGTCGGAAAAGAACGGAGAATTGGCGATGCTGCGTGTGCGTTATCAACAGCCGCAAGGTGGGAAGAGTCTGCTCATCGAACGGCCGATCACCGGCCGGGATACGCCGGCCAGCGAAGACCTGCGGTTCGCCGCTGCCGTCGCCGCGTTTTCCCAACAGCTCAAGGACGGGCGCTACACCGGTGATTTCAGCCTGAAGGACAGCGAAGACCTGGCCCGTGGCGCCCGGGGCGATGACCGCTTCGGCCTGCGCAACGAATTTGTGCAACTGGTGGAGCTGACCCGGAGCCTGCGCGACACCACCGCATCGGCCCCTGAAGCCACCGAGCGACGGATCGAATAGTGAGCGGCCTGAAAGGCTTCATCAGTCAGCTGTTCGCGCCGAAGGACAGCCTTGCCGCCAGCAGCGATGAATCGCTGCTGGCGCGCTACCGCGAGGGCGACGGCGCGGCGTTCGAGATTCTGTACGCCCGCCACCGTCAGGGCCTGTACCGTTTTCTGCTGGGCCTGAGCGGCCAGCCCGAACTGGCCGAGGAGGTGTACCAGGAAACCTGGCTGAGCCTGATCCGCAGCGCCAGCCGGCCGCAGGGCCGGGCGACGTTCCGCACCTGGCTGTTCCAGATCGCCCGCAACCGCTTGATCGACCACTGGCGCAAGCACGGCACCCGTCAGCCGCTGCACGACAGCTACGACGAGCAGGCGCACGCCGTCAGCGACGAAACCACCGACCCTGAACAACTGTTGAGTTTGAGCCGCGACAGCCAGCGCCTGGAGAACGCCCTGCAGGCCCTGCCCGCCGACCAGCGCGAAGTGTTCCTGCTGCGTGCCCACGGCGACCTCGACCTGGCGCAGATCGCCAGCCTCACCGAAACGCCGCTGGAAACGGTCAAGAGCCGCCTGCGCTACGCCCAGCAAAAACTGCGTCGGCTGCTGGCCGAGGAGGTACTGACATGACTGACGCCCGCCGGACACCCGAAGACCCGGTGATTTCGCACGTGCGCGAGCACCACGCTGGCGAACCGCCGCCGCCCCTGGATGCATTCATCCTCGACGCCGCCCGCCGACAGGCACCGGCGGCAAAACCGGGCCTGTGGCAGCGCTGGCTGCGGATTTGCCGTCAGCCGCGTTATCAGGTGGCGTTCGCCAGCCTGGTTGGCGTGGCGCTGATGCTGTCGATGGTGCAGCAGGCGCCCGAGCCGGTGCCGCGCTACGATTTCGCCCCCGCCGCCAAGCCTGCTGCGCCTGCGGCCCGCCAGGAAGCGGCCGAATCCCGTTCGCTGGCCGCGCCGGCCGCCGCGCTGTCGGCCCCTGCGCCGGCGCCGATGGCTGAAATGGCGGCGCCGATGGAGAGCGAAGCGTTCAGCGCCGACAGCGCTGACGAGGCCAAGGCCAGCAAGCGCGCCGCGGCCCCGGCCAACGGCCTCGACCGGCAATTGCGCGAAGTCCTGCGCCTGCGCGAAGCCGGCCAGGCCCAGGCGGCGGACAGACTGTTCAACGAACTGCACAAGCGCTATCCGGGCACCGACCTCGACGCGCGGCTCACGCAATTGCAGGAAAAATGACCGCTGCGTCCGCCAGCGATTTGGCATTGCCCCGCAAAAGCGCGCACTATCGGGGCATTGCCGATGCGCTGGAGAACACCGTGGCACCGAAAATCGACCGCATCGCCCAACTCCTCAACTGCCCGGAAAAGGGCGAGGAGATGCGGCGAGCGATTACCGAAGCCCGCAAGGAGTTTCTGCTGAACCAGTCGGAAGAGAACGTGGCTGACGAGGATGACGTCTTTGACGAGGAGGCCGGGGACGACGAGGACGACGGATACGACGAGTTCGACTGGACGACGGAGTAGGTTCGAAACCGGCCCGTTCCGGCACCCACAAAAAAGCCCCGGACCTTGCGGTCCGGGGCTTTCTCGTTTCTGTTCATGGCGCACCAGGCGGGATTCGAACCCACGACCCCTGCCTTCGGAGGGCAGTACTCTATCCAGCTGAGCTACTGGTGCAGCGGGCGACATCATACCTAGGTCGATCCGGGGCGTCCATGCCGGTTTTCAGCTTGGCGAATTGCGTTTCCGTTACCGGCCTTTTCTCCGCGCCGGTTGGCTGCAATGTCCTGCAATGAGCGCTTCTGGCGCTTTGGCGCGGCTGATCTATCGTTTTCCTGCGGCGGACTTCCGGATGCCCATCCCCAAGGAGAAACGCATGACTACCGTCAATCCCCAAATCACCGATGCCGTTACCCAATCGAACGTACAGGTCGTGGGCTCTGCGCCGTCCACGGCCATCGCCACGCTATCCCAGGTCGCCAGCCACGCGGTCGGCCTGGCCCTGGAGAACGCGGTCAGCCACCAGCAGGCGATGAACATCGTCGGCAACGCCACGGTGGCGGCGGCCGTGCGGCAGATCCTGGCGGTGGGGGGCAAATCATGACGGACAAGGACAAGGACAAGGACAAGGACAAGGACCAGGCCCGCAGCGCCGCCGCAGAGCCGCCGGCGGCCGACCCCGCCGCCACGGCGGCCTCGCTGCTGGAGTCGCTCAACGAGCAGTTGCTCAAGCAGGTGGCCGGAGGCGTCGGCACGGAGTCCCTGAACCGGCAGATCGTCGAGTCGATCAATTTGCTGAACACCCAACTGGCCACGCAGACGCCGGTGGTCTCGGCCCTCGCGTCGGAGCTGCTGGTGCGTCAGGCCAGCGGTCTGGTGGCGCAGTCGGCGGCCAGCTATTTCGACGGCGTGACCAAGCTGGCCCTGGCCGCCCAGGGTGTGCTGCTGCGCAAGATGACCGAAAGCATCGTCAACGACGAACTGGAGATCGCCAGCGAAAGCGCGTTGGGAGCCCTCAACACCCACCTGTTGGTCGGCGGTGCCGCGGCGGTCGCGGCGGCCACCGGGGCGCTGGACGGCGAAGGCGTGGACCAGGCGCTTGAACGGATCAACCAGAGCATCGCCCGCTTCAGCGCCACCCTGGCCGAGCGGGCCGCCAATGCATGAGCAACTTCCATCGTCCAGCGAAAGGAGCCGGAACATGGCAACCGTGAATGATCAGATCACCGATGCGGTCACCCAATCCAACGTCAACGTGCTGGCCGAAGCGCCGGCGATGGCGCTGGGCAGTCTCTACCAATCCATGGCGCACTCCACCGGCATCCTGTTCGAGAATGCCGTGAACGCCCAGCAACAGCAGAACATCCTGGCCCAGTCGGCGACCACCCAGGGCGTGATGCAGATCTACAGCCTCGACACCGCGGCGGACGCCGTGGCGACCCGGAACATCCTCCAGGACGCCGCCGCCAAGACACCGAAGGCCTGAAACATCCGTCGGCGACACTGCTGAAGGCCCCGCCACCCGCGCGGGGCCTTTTGCTCGTTGATCTGAAAACCACCGCAAATGCGCCGTTTTTGTTCTTTTTTTCGAACGCCCTATTGTCCTTTAAACCCGTTGAACCTAGGATTCGTTTGAGATTTCAAACGCTCCTTGTCTGGGTGCTGAGCCGCACACGTTACGGACCGTGCGCCATCCATGTGCTTCACCCGGTGAATGATTTCCCTGACGGCAGCCTCCAGAGGCGCCTTTCTACAATCATAATTTTGCTCCGCGCCGTGCGCGGTGCTGTTAAGGAAAGCCGACATGCAGCTTAAAGACACCCAGTTGTTCCGCCAGCAAGCCTTCATCGATGGCGCTTGGGTCGATGCGGACAACGGTCAGACGATCAAGGTCAACAACCCGGCCACGGGCGAAATCCTGGGCACCGTGCCGAAGATGGGCACCGCCGAGACCCGCCGCGCCATCGAGGCCGCCGACAAGGCGCTGCCGGCCTGGCGTGCGCTGACCGCCAAGGAGCGCGCCTCCAAGCTGCGCCGCTGGTTCGAGCTGATCATCGAGAACCAGGATGACCTGGCCCGTCTGATGACCCTCGAACAGGGCAAGCCGCTGGCCGAAGCCAAGGGCGAAATCGTCTACGCCGCCTCGTTCATCGAGTGGTTCGCCGAGGAAGCCAAGCGCATCTACGGCGACGTGATCCCCGGCCACCAGCCGGACAAGCGCCTGATCGTGATCAAGCAGCCGATCGGCGTCACCGCCGCCATCACCCCGTGGAACTTCCCGGCGGCGATGATCACCCGCAAGGCCGGCCCGGCCCTGGCCGCCGGTTGCACCATGGTGCTCAAGCCGGCTTCGCAGACCCCGTTCTCCGCCTTCGCCCTGGCCGAACTGGCCCAGCGCGCCGGCATTCCGAAAGGCGTGTTCAGTGTGGTCACCGGCAGCGCCGGCGACATCGGCAGCGAGCTGACCGGCAACCCGACCGTGCGCAAGCTGTCCTTCACCGGCTCCACCGAGATCGGTCGCCAACTGATGTCGGAATGCGCCAAGGACATCAAGAAAGTTTCCCTGGAACTGGGCGGCAACGCGCCGTTCATCGTGTTCGACGACGCGGACCTGGATAAGGCCGTCGAAGGCGCGATCATTTCCAAGTACCGCAACAACGGCCAGACCTGCGTCTGCGCCAACCGCCTGTACATCCAGGATTCGGTCTACGACGCGTTCGCCGAGAAGCTGAAGGCCGCCGTGGCCAAGCTGAAGATCGGCAACGGCCTGGAAGAGGGCACCACCACGGGCCCCCTGATCGACGAGAAGGCTGTGGCCAAGGTGCAGGAGCACATCGCCGACGCCGTGGGCAAAGGCGCGACCGTGCTGTCCGGCGGCAAGCCGATGCAAGGCAACTTCTTCGAGCCGACCATCCTGACCAACGTGTCCAAGGACGCCGCCGTGGCGAAGGAAGAGACCTTCGGCCCGCTGGCGCCGCTGTTCCGCTTCAAGGACGAAGCCGAAGTGATCGCGATGTCCAACGACACCGAGTTCGGCCTGGCCTCCTACTTCTATGCCCGTGACCTGGGCCGTGTGTTCCGTGTGGCCGAGGCCCTGGAATACGGCATGGTCGGCGTCAACACCGGGTTGATCTCCAACGAAGTCGCGCCGTTCGGCGGCATCAAGGCGTCGGGCCTGGGCCGTGAAGGCTCCAAGTACGGCATCGAGGACTACCTGGAAATCAAATACCTCTGCCTGGGCGTCTGAGACGCGCCGGCAAGGCTTTGCTCCAAGCGCAAAGGGCACGAGAGCGCTGTCCCTTTGCGTCGCTCCACAACGGAATTTTCTCTGCGGCCGGGATAGCTGCGGCAGTCGATCATCGCATGCTGCCCCAGTTGCCTCCCCGCTGCGTAATCCTTGAGCCACGCCGACCGATGAGCGGCGAATGAGGAATGTAATGAGCAAGACTAACGCTGATCTGATGGCCCGCCGTGTAGCCGCTGTTCCACGTGGCGTCGGCCAGATTCACCCGATCTTCGCCGAGTCCGCGAAGAACGCCACCGTGACCGACGTCGAAGGCCGCGAGTTCATCGACTTCGCCGGCGGCATCGCCGTGCTGAACACCGGCCACGTGCACCCGAAAATCATCGCCGCCGTGACCGAACAGCTGAACAAGCTGACCCACACCTGCTTCCAGGTGCTGGCCTACGAGCCTTACGTCGAGCTGTGCGAAAAGATCAACGCCCGCGTGCCAGGCGACTTCGCCAAGAAAACCCTGCTGGTGACCACCGGTTCCGAAGCCGTCGAGAACGCCGTGAAGATCGCCCGTGCCGCCACCGGCCGCGCCGGCGTGATCGCCTTCACCGGCGCCTACCACGGCCGCACCATGATGACCCTGGGCCTGACCGGCAAGGTCGTGCCTTACTCGGCCGGCATGGGCCTGATGCCTGGCGGCATCTTCCGTGCGCTGTACCCGAACGAACTGCACGGCGTGAGCATCGACGACTCCATCGCCAGCATCGAGCGCATCTTCAAGAACGACGCCGAGCCGAAGGACATCGCCGCGATCATCATCGAGCCTGTGCAGGGCGAGGGTGGTTTCTACGTCGCGCCGAAAGAGTTCATGAAGCGTCTGCGCGCCCTGTGCGACCAGCACGGCATCCTGCTGATCGCTGACGAAGTGCAGACCGGCGCCGGCCGCACCGGCACCTTCTTCGCCATGGAGCAGATGGGCGTCGCCGCCGACCTGACCACCTTCGCCAAATCCATCGCCGGCGGCTTCCCGCTGGCCGGTGTGTGCGGCAAGGCCGAATACATGGACGCCATCGCGCCGGGCGGCCTGGGCGGCACCTACGCCGGCAGCCCGATCGCTTGCGCCGCTGCGCTGGCGGTGATGGAAGTGTTCGAGGAAGAGAAGCTGCTGGACCGCTGCAAGGCCGTCGGCGAGCGTCTGGTGACCGGCCTCAAGGCCATCCAGGCCAAGTACCCGGTGATCGGCGAAGTCCGTGCCCTGGGCGCGATGATCGCCGTCGAGCTGTTCGAGAACGGCGACAGCCACAAGCCGAACCCGACCGCCGTGGCGGCCGTGGTGGCCAAGGCCCGCGAAAAAGGCCTGATCCTGCTGTCCTGCGGCACCTACGGCAACGTTCTGCGGGTGCTGGTGCCGCTGACCTCGCCGGACGAGCAACTGGACAAAGGCCTGAAGATCATCGAAGAGTGCTTCGCCGAGCTGTAAGGCCGGGCACCGTGTGACCGGATCGACAAAAAGCCCGCTTCGGCGGGTTTTTTGTTGCCTGGGGAACACATCCTTCGATTCCGGGCTGTATCGAATCGCCAGCATTGGCTAAGGTTCAAGCATTGCAAGGGAGGGCGAGCATGACTGCCGTCGAATTACCCGCTGTACCGAGAGTCCTGATCGCCGAGGCCGACCCGTGGTCGCGCGACCTGCTCAAGCAGGTGCTGCTGGCCGTGCGCTGCGACGCGCGGCTGGACCTGTGCGCCGACGGCCAGCAGGCGATGTCGCTGCTGGGCGAGGTGCCCTACGACCTGGCCATCGTCGATTGGGAGCTGCCCGGCGTGGATGGCCTGAACGTGCTGCGCAGCGTCCGCCAGCGCAAGCGCAACCCGCCGCTGCCGTTCATCCTGATGAGCACCCGCAACGACAGCGCCAGTGTGCGCGAGGCCCTGCCGCTGGCGCCGACCGCCTACCTGACCAAGCCGCTGAACATGGAGAGCCTGACCGAGCGCCTGCAAGGCCTGCTGCTCAACGCCGGGGAAGAAGTGTTCTGCGAAGTGCCGGCGCTGGCGCCGGGCATGACCCTGTCGGTGTTCCTGGAGCGGCGCCGCGAGCAGACCGATGGCGCGCCGCTGATGACCGACGTGCAGGTGGCGATCAAGCGCAGCCTCAATCCCGACGGGCTGGACCTGAAGCTGCTGGAGGAGGAGATCCGCACCGACCCGCAGATCACCGCCGTGCTGATCGCCGCCGCCAACAGCGCTGCCCAGCACCATGGCGCACCGGTGCAGACCCTCGCCCAGGCGCTGCACCGTTTGGGCACCGGGCAGAGCACCAACCTGATCCTGGGCCTGGCGCTCAAGCGCAGCGCCAAGCTCAGCGATCCGTACCTGGCCGATTACGCCGAGCGCTACTGGGGGCTGTCGCTGCACACCGCCGAATATGCCCGAACCCTGGCCCGGTTGCTCGATCTGGATCAGGAGCGCTGCTATTGCGCAGGGATGCTGCACCGCCTCGGCGACCTGGCGCTGCTGCGCTGCCTGCAGGAGTGGAAGCAGGCCGGCGGCGAGCTGGACGAGACGGAAGAGGTGGGCGATGCGCTGGTGGCGTTCGGCGCGGCCTACGGTTCGGCGCTGCGCACCCGCTGGCGCTTGCCGCTGGAGCTGCGCGAGCTGATCGCCTCGGCCTACCAGCTCGGCGGCGGGGTGTATTCCCGCGAGGCGCTGGTGATGAACATGGCGGCGCAGATGGCCCGGCTGACCGAGCAGGAAGGCATCGAGGAACTGGCGAAGAGCCGCACGGCGCGGCTGCTCAAGATCGGTCTGCCGGAACTGACGCGGATGCGCAAATAGCCGGGCTGCTGCGCCCCGCCATGGGCGCAATGTTCTTGTGAGGCCATCGCCGGCAGGCTCCCGCAGGGCTGAATGCAGTTCAGCCGCAGACGATCCGGTTCTTGCCCTGCCGCTTGGCCTCGTACATGGCCGCGTCGGCCCGGGCGAACAGGCTGTCGAGGCTTTCGTCGTCGGCGGTCAGGCAGGTCAAGCCCTGGCTGACGGTGATGCCGTAGGCGTGTCCGCCATGCTGGAAGCTCAAGCGCTGGATTTCCCGTTGCAGCCGTTCGGCCACTTGCAGGGCAAAGTCCCGCGCGCACCCCGGGAACACGGCGGCGAACTCTTCGCCGCCGATGCGTCCGAAGAGGTCTGCGCTGCGCAGCGAGGCCTGCCCGCATTCGGCGATCCGTTGCAGGACACGGTCACCCTCCGGATGGCCGTAGGTGTCGTTGACGGCCTTGAAGTCATCGATGTCCAGCAGCAGGAACGTCAGCGGTGCGCCTTGCAGGCGGGCCTGTTCGAACTCCCGCCGGGCGCACTCGAAGAAGTGGCGGCGGTTGCTGCTGCAGGTCAGCGCGTCGGTGGTGGCCAGACGTTGCAGCTCGGTTTCCGTTTGCTTCTTTTCGGTGATGTCTTCGGCGATGCCGACGATGATCACCGGTCGGCCCGGCTCGTCCTGGCGGTTGATGAAGCATTTGTCGCTGAGCCAGCGCACCTGGCCGTCGGCGGCGATGATCCGGTATTCGCGGTCCTCCACCGCGCCTTTGCGCAGTACGTCGGCGAGGCTGCGTTCGGCGTAGTCCAGGTCGTCGGGGTAAATGCTGTCGCGCCACTGGTTGCTGTCGGCCAGCAACAGGGCTGCCGAGCGCCCGAAGATCCGTTCGTAGGCCGGGCTGACGTAGAGCACCTGCCGGGTTTCCCAGTTGAAGGCCCACAGCACCGCATTGACGCTGACCAGCAGCGAGCTGAACAGTTGTTCCCGTTCGCTCAGGCGGGCGACCTCACCCTGGGCGTGCATCAGCGCCATCAGCGTCTGTGCGGCTTCTGGCCACAGGGGAAGGGATGAGTCGTTTTGATTGTTGTTGACCATCGACGCAAATCTCAAAGGGCGTGCCGCACGGGCGGTGCGGCCACGGCAGAGCCTGCCGGGGGTGGCGAAGTGTCTTTGAGATGGGGGATGCGGGGCTAAGTTCCGCGCTGTTGCGGTGAGGGAGGGAGGCTCCCGCCGGGCGGTCGTGGCGAGGGGGATTCAGGGGAACCGCGCTGCCGGTTCGGCGGCGGCGTTGCCGCCGAGCGGGAGCAAGCTCCCTCGCCACAGGAAAGCCCTTTGCCTGGGCGGGTCAACTGTCACGGGCAGCCCCCCTTTGCCGGAAGGGCTTGCCCGCAATCGGTCAGGCGGCAGAAGGGCGCAGCGAGTAGGTCTTGAGCTGGTCGGCGAAGTCACGCAGGGACTGGATGCCGCTGGCCTCCGCCTCGTGCACCCAGTCCTTGATGGCGGCGAGCATGTCGTGGCCGTTTGCGCTGGTCTTGACCCAGATCTGCTGCAGGGCCAGGCGTTTCTCGTAGATTACCTTCAGCGCCTGGCTGTGCTCGAGCATGTTCTGGATGCGTGCGTGGTGACGGTCCTCCAGCAGGCTGGTTTCCCGGGAGAGCAGGCGCTTGGCCCGGTGAAACTGATGGCGCACCGAATGGTCGACCCGGGCCAGTTCCTGCTTGACCAGGGGGCCGATCACCAGCTTGCGGTACTGGGCCATGATCTGGAAACGGTTGTTGAGGATCGCCATGGCGGTGTCCATGTCCAGGCTGCCCTTGCCCTTGACGCGGTGGGCGATCGGCGCGACCCGCTGCACCTTGGCCAGGCGCAGGAAGCAGAAGACCTTGATCCAGGCCCAGCCCAGGTCGAACTCCCACTTCTTCACCGACAGCTTGGCCGAATTGGGGTAGGTGTGATGGTTGTTGTGCAGTTCTTCGCCGCCGATCAGGATGCCCCACGGCACCAGGTTGGTCGCGGCGTCGCGGCATTCGAAGTTGCGGTAGCCCACGGCATGCCCGAGCCCGTTGACCACGCCGGCGGCCCACACCGGGATCCACATCATCTGGATCGCCCAGATGGTGATGCCGATGGTGCCGAACAGCAGCAGGTCGATGACGGCCATGATCGCCACGCCCAGCAGCTTGTGGCGGCTGTACAGGTTGCGTTCGATCCAGTCTTCGGGGCAGTTCTTGCCGTAGATGCGCAGGGTCTCGGGGTTGCGGGCCTCTTCGCGGTACAGTTCGGCGCCCTTGCGCAGCACCGTGGACAGGCCCTTGATCACCGGGCTGTGCGGATCGTCCTCGGTTTCGCATTTGGCGTGGTGCTTGCGGTGGATCGCGGTCCACTCGCGGGTGTTCTGCGCGGTGGTCAGCCACAGCCAGAAGCGGAAGAAGTGCTTGAGGCCGGCATTCAGCTCAAGGGAGCGATGGGCCGAGTAGCGGTGCAAGTAAACCGTGACGCTGACGATCGTCACGTGGGTCATCAGCAGGGTGACGGCCACCAGCGACCAGGCCGACAAGCCGAGAAAACCTTCGTACCACATAGCCTTTCGGGCCCTCTGTAGAGAAAAAAACAGCCGCTGCATTATCACCAAGCACACAGATAAAACCAGTCGCCCTTTCAGATAAGAGTTGGCTGGATGTTTCTTGACCTATAATCCCAACTTTTTTGTAGGGACATGGACGGCCGAATGTCTGCCACTTATCGCGATGCCTTGCGTGCAGCGCTGCTTTACCTGGTTCTGGCGGTGGTCTGGCTGCAAGGGACTGGCTACTTATTGAACAGTTTCTTCGATGATTCAGCGGACTTGCTGCACTGGCAACTGATCAACGGTTACGTGTTCGTGGCGCTCAGCGCCGGGTTGGTGTTCCTGGCGCGGGCGCGGTTGTTCGAATGCCTGGGCATCGGCGCCCGGCTGCGCGAGCGTCAGGCCGACCGCGAGCGCCTGCGCCAGGCCGCCGCAGTGTTCGACTGCACCCGCGAGGGGGTGCTGGTGACGGATCGGCAGGGGCTGATCGTGCACGTCAACCGCGCGTTCATGGAAATCACCGGTTACCGCTGCGAGGAAGTGCTGGGCCGGCAGCCCAGCCTGTTCAAGTCCGGGCACCACCCGCCGGGGTTCTATCAGGCGATGTTCGCCACGCTGCAGACGAGCGGCGAGTGGAGCGGCGAGATCTGGAACCGGCGCAAGAGCGGCGAGATTTACCCGCAATGGCAGACGATCCGCGTCATCCGCGACGATCAAGGCCGGCTCAGCCATTACGTGGCGGTGTTCTCCGACATCAGCGCGATCAAGGACTCGGAGCACGAACTCAAGCACCTGGCCCACCACGACCCGCTGACCGACCTGCCCAACCGCCTGCTGTTCAGCGACCGCGCCGAGCAGGCGCTGGCGTCGGCGCAGACCCACAAGCGCGGTTGCGCGTTGCTGATGGTCGACCTGGATCATTTCAAGCTGATCAACGACAGCCTCAGCCACAGCGTCGGCGACCGCCTGCTCAAGGCCGTCGCCGCACGGTTGCAGGATCTGTTCGGGGCGGGCATCACCTTGGCCCGGCTCGGCGGCGACGAGTTCGCGGTGCTGGCCGAAAGCTGTCCGCAGCCTGCGCAGGCGGCGGTGCTGGCCCAGCGCATCCTCGATGGCCTGAAGGAGCCGTTCTGCCTGGAAGGCCACGAACTGTTCATCAACGCCAGCATCGGCATCAGCCTGTTCCCCAGCGACGCCCTGAGCGCCGAGCAGCTGCTGCGCAACGCCGATGCGGCGCTGTTCAAGGCCAAGAGCAGCGGCCGCAACGGCTATGCGCTGTACACCGAAGAACTGACCGCCCACGCCCAGCAGCGGGTCGAGATCGCCTTTGAACTGCGCCGCGCGCTCGAGCAGCAGGAACTGCGGGTCTATTACCAGCCGGTGCATGACCTGCACAGCGGCCGCCTGGTGGGGGTCGAGGCGCTGGTGCGCTGGCAGCACCCGCAGCGCGGGCTGGTGTCGCCGGCGGAGTTCATCCCGATCGCCGAGCGCACCGGCCTGATCGCCGACATCGACGCCTGGGTGATGCGCCAGGCCTGCGGGCAGATGTGCCAGTGGCAACAGGCCGGGGTGACGCTCTCGTTCGTCGCGGTCAACGTGTCGTCCCGGTTGTTCGCCCGCCGCGAGCTGTACCGGCAGGTCGCGCAGGTGCTGCACGAGACCGGGCTGGATCCGGCCTGCCTCGAACTGGAAGTCACCGAAAGCGCGGTGATGGACGATCCGGAGGTGGCGCTGGAGCAGATGCATCGCCTGCGCGAACTGGGCATCCGTCTGGCCATCGACGATTTCGGCACCGGGTATTCGTCGCTGCTGCGGCTCAAGCGCCTGCCGGTGCAGAAGCTCAAGATCGACCAGGGGTTCGTCGCCGGACTGCCATGGGACGAGGACGACGGGGCGATCGTGCGGGTGATCATCGCGCTGGCCCGGAGCATGGGCATGCAGGTGCACGCCGAAGGCATCGAGCAGGCCGAACAGGCGGCGTTCCTGCTGGAGCAGGCGTGCGACCTGGGGCAGGGATACTGGTTCGGGCGGCCGGTGCCGGCGCAGGACATCGATTGGGCCAGGATCCCGGTCATCGGCTGACGGCCCCGCTGTGAGTATTCCCGTGGCGAGGGAGCTTGCTCCCGCTCGGGTGCGTAGCGCCCGCCCAGACTCGGGTCTGCGGTTCAGACCAGCGGGAGCAAGGACTTGGCCGCAAGCCCTTGTCCCGTCAGCTAATGTTTTCAGGTTATATAAACATTCTTAAATAGTCTTTTTAAGAATATCCAACCCTCTCTTATATTGCTCCCACGCCGAACGCAGCGCGACCCGCTGCCAGGCATATCCCATACAAAGGAGCAGCACCATGAGCGCATCCCTGCGTAGCGTTGACGGTCAGGACGAAAGCACCATCCTTCGCGAAATCCAGAGCGCCTTGCGCGACCTGCGTTTCGGCGCGGTGGAGATCACTGTGCACAACGCCCAAGTGGTCCAGATCGAACGCAAAGAGAAATTCCGCCTGCAGCAACCGGGCAACAAGTCCGGCTGAACCGCGATTCCGTTCTGCGCCAGCGCCTGCGGGGGATGGGTGCCGGCGTTGGCGCAGGCGACGGTCTTCAACAGGCAAACCGCAATTCGCAATCCATAAGAAAAAGCCACCACCAAGAATTCCAGGAGCTTTCACCATGTCGTCGATTCGCCGTTACGCTTTGGCCGCCCTGGCCAGCGCTGTGTTTGCCGGTTCCGCGGTCGCCAAGGACTACGAGCTGCTCAACGTGTCGTATGACCCGACCCGTGAGCTGTATCAGGATTACAACGCCGAGTTCGTGAAGTTCTGGCAGAAGGAACACGCCGGCGACACGGTGAAGATCCAGCAGTCCCACGGCGGCTCCGGCAAGCAGGGCCGTGCGGTGATCGACGGCCTGCGCGCCGACGTGGTGACCCTGGCCCTGGCCGGCGACATCGACGAAATCGCCAAGCTGGGCAAGACCCTGCCGGCGGACTGGCAGAAGCGCCTGCCGGAGGCCAGCACGCCGTACACCTCGACCATCGTGTTCCTGGTGCGCAAGGGCAACCCCAAGGGCATCAAGGACTGGGGCGACCTGATCAAGAACGACGTGTCGGTGATCACCCCCAACCCGAAGACCTCCGGCGGCGCACGCTGGAACTTCCTCGCCGCCTGGGCCTACGGCCTGAAGGCCAACGGCGGTGACGAGGCCAAGGCCAAGGCCTACGTGCAGACCCTGTTCAAGCATGTGCCGGTGCTGGATACCGGTGCCCGCGGCTCGACCATCACGTTCGTCAACAACGGTCAGGGCGATGTGCTGCTGGCCTGGGAAAACGAAGCGTTCCTGGCGCTCAAGGAAGACGGCGGCGCCGACAAGTTCGACATCGTCGTGCCGTCGCTGTCGATCCTCGCCGAGCCGCCGGTGGCGGTGGTCGACAAGAACGCCGAGAAGAAGGGCAACGAGCAGATCGCCGAAGCCTACCTCAAGCACCTGTACAGCCCGGCGGGCCAGGAAATCGCGGCGAAGAACTTCTACCGTCCGCGCGACAAGGACGTGGCGGCCAAGTACGCCCAGCAGTTCCCGAAACTGGAGCTGGTGACCATCGACAAGGACTTCGGCGGCTGGAAAACCGCGCAGCCGAAATTCTTCAACGACGGCGGCGTGTTCGACCAGATCTATCAGGCGCAGTAACCTGAGCCCGCACGCCTGACGTTCAGGCAGAAAACCTGCGGGGGCGGGCTTGCCCGCGAAGACGGTGTGTCAGGCGACGTAAACGTTGAATGATAGAACCGCTTCGCGGGCAGGCCCGCGCCCGCATTGATGCGTTATTGACCAAGGACTTTTATGTCGCGTCGTATCTCCCCCGTCATACCCGGCTTCGGGCTGACGCTGGGCTACACCTTGGTGTACCTCAGTCTGATTGTGCTGATCCCGCTGGCGGCGATGTTCGTCCACGCCGCCCAACTCACCTGGGATCAGTTCTGGACGATCATCTCCGCCCCCCGCGTGCTGGCCGCGCTGAAGCTGAGCTTCGGCACGGCGCTGTGCGCGGCGGTCATCAACGGCGTCATCGGCACGCTGCTGGCCTGGGTGCTGGTGCGCTACAGCTTCCCCGGCCGCAAGGTGATCGATGCGATGATCGACCTGCCGTTCGCCCTGCCGACGGCGGTGGCGGGCATTGCGCTGACGGCGCTGTACACCCCGACCGGCCTGGTCGGGCAGTTCGCCGCCGACCTCGGCTTCAAGATCGCCTACACCCCGTTGGGCATCACCCTGGCGCTGACCTTCGTGACCCTGCCGTTCGTGGTGCGCACGGTGCAGCCGGTGCTGGCGGACATCCCCCGCGAGGTCGAAGAGGCCGCCGCCTGCCTGGGCGCGAAACCGTTGCAGGTGTTCCGCCACGTGCTGCTGCCGGCCTTGCTGCCGGCCTGGCTGACCGGTTTCGCCCTGGCGTTCGCCCGGGGCGTGGGCGAGTACGGCTCGGTGATCTTCATCGCCGGCAACATGCCGATGAAGACCGAGATCCTGCCGCTGCTGATCATGGTCAAGCTCGACCAGTACGACTACACCGGCGCCACTTCCATCGGCGTGCTGATGCTGGTGGTTTCCTTTGTCCTGTTGCTGCTGATCAACCTGCTGCAGCGGCGCATCGAAACCCCATAAGGAGGCGCGAACCATGTCCCAACCGTCCATTGCGGCCGCTTCCTCGGCCAACGCCGCCCGCCGCGGCAGCGCGGCAGCGCGCCGGATCCTGATCGGCCTCGGCTGGCTGATCTTTGCGCTGTTCCTGCTGCTGCCGCTGTTCATCGTGGTCTCTCAGGGCCTGAAGAACGGCATCGGTGAATTCTTCACCGCGATCCTGGAGCCGGACGCCTTGTCGGCGCTGAAGCTCACGGTGATCGCCGTGCTGGTTTCGGTGCCGCTGAACCTGGTGTTCGGCGTCAGCGCCGCCTGGTGCGTGAGCAAGTACTCGTTCCGCGGCAAGAGCATCCTGGTGACCCTGATCGACCTGCCGTTCTCGGTGTCGCCGGTGATCGCCGGCCTGGTCTACGTGCTGATGTTCGGCGCCCAGGGCCTGTTCGGGCCGTGGCTGCAGGACCACGACATCCAGATCGTGTTCGCCCTGCCGGGCATCGTGCTGGCGACGATCTTCGTCACCGTGCCGTTCGTGGCCCGCGAACTGATTCCGCTGATGCAGGAGCAAGGCACCCAGGAGGAAGAGGCCGCGCGCCTGCTCGGCGCCAACGGCTGGCAGATGTTCTGGCACGTCACCGTGCCCAACATCAAATGGGGCCTGATCTACGGCGTGGTGCTGTGCACCGCCCGGGCCATGGGCGAATTCGGTGCGGTGTCGGTGGTGTCCGGGCACATCCGCGGGGTGACCAACACCCTGCCGCTGCACGTGGAGATCCTCTACAACGAATACAACCACGTGGCCGCGTTCGCCGTGGCGAGCCTGTTGCTGATCCTGGCGCTCTTCATCCTGCTGCTCAAGCAGTGGAGCGAAAACCGTATCAACCGCCTGCGCGCCAGCGCCGCGGAGGAATAATTCATGTCGATCGAAGTGCGTAACGTCAGCAAGAACTTCAACGCGTTCAAGGCGCTGGACAACATCAGCCTGGATATCCACAGCGGCGAGCTGGTCGCCTTGCTCGGTCCGTCCGGGTGCGGCAAGACCACGCTGCTGCGGATCATCGCCGGCCTGGAGACCCCGGACCAGGGCAACATCGTGTTCCACGGCGAGGACGTTTCCGGCCACGACGTGCGCGACCGCAACGTCGGTTTCGTGTTCCAGCACTACGCCCTGTTCCGCCACATGACGGTGTTCGACAACGTCGCGTTCGGCCTGCGCATGAAGCCGAAGAACCAGCGCCCGAACGAAAGCCAGATCGCGGCCAAGGTTCACGAACTGCTGAACATGGTGCAATTGGATTGGCTGTCGGACCGCTATCCGGAGCAGCTCTCCGGCGGCCAGCGCCAGCGGATCGCCCTGGCCCGCGCCTTGGCGGTGGAGCCGAAGGTGCTGCTGCTCGACGAGCCGTTCGGCGCCCTCGACGCCAAGGTGCGCAAGGAACTGCGCCGCTGGCTGGCGCGCCTGCACGAAGACATCAACCTGACCTCGGTGTTCGTGACCCACGACCAGGAAGAGGCGATGGAAGTCGCCGACCGCATCGTGGTGATGAACAAGGGCGTGATCGAACAGATCGGCTCGCCGGGCGACGTCTACGAGAACCCGGCCAGCGATTTCGTCTATCACTTCCTCGGCGACTCGAACCGCCTGCACCTGGGCGGCGACGACCACGTGCTGTTCCGTCCCCACGAAGTGTCGCTGTCGCGTCATGAGCTGGAGGATCACCACGCCGCCGAAGTGCGCGACATCCGCCCGCTGGGCGCGACCACCCGGGTGACGCTGAAGGTGGAAGGCCAGAGCGACCTGATCGAGGCCGAAGTGGTGAAGGACCACGACAGCCTGGTCGGCCTGGCCAAGGGCGAGACGCTGTTCTTCAAGCCGAAGGTCTGGCAGAAGGTCGCCAACCTCTGACCGTTTGACGGCGCGACTCATCGCCCGCTTCGCGGGCAAGTCGCACCGTGGCTCCCACAGGTTCGTGCATGGCACAGAAACGGTGGGAGCCAGCCTGCTGGCGATGGCGTCGGTCCGGGCACCGCCGGGCTCGCGCATTGGCTTGGCTATTGGCGTTAACTCGATTCGGTCTAACCGCCGCGCCCAAGGCTTGGTGTTCCTTACCTAATCTCCAGGCTGTGCCAGGAGGCGCGATGAAGAGTCCATGACGGACCGGCGGATCTCCTGGGCCCTGATGCCAAGGAGATGACGATGAGAATGGAAGTCCACCGGTGCGCGCCGCTGTTCGGCTGCGCGCTGTTCGGCGCACTGCTGGGCCAGACGGCCCATGCCGGCCCCGCGCTTTCCTCCCAGATACCCTTCGATGTCACGGCGACCCCGCCGTTCTCCCTCACCAGCCTGCAACAGAACTTCGACGACCTGTCGTGGCAGACCTTCATCGCCCTGAGCTGGCCGGCCCTGGACAACGGCGAGCCGGACACCGGCACCCAGATCGGCAAGCAGGACGGCGCCACGGTGTGGGAGAGCTGGAAGGAGAGCTATCAGATCTTCCTGCCCAACGGGCAGGCGCCTGCGGCCTGGAACGCACCGGCCAGCGTGCCGAAGGCCTGCGAGGGGCTGGGTTCCGGGCGGCTGCTGCAACAGATGGGCAAGGTGCCGGACGTGCTGGACGAGTTCATCCAGCCGTTCGAGAGCGGACCGCTGGTGGATCAGAGCGGCGTCTACACCCGCAACGAAATCGTGGTCAACCAGCCGATGTTCGATGGCATCGTCGACAACGGCCTGTACAGCGTGCAGGGCCAGCAGGCGTTCTTTGCCGCCAGCGCGAGCAACACCGTGGCCTTCAGCTGCGGCAGCCAGGACACCAGCCAGGTCGGCGCGCTGATGGTCAAGGCGTCGTGGAAGGTGCTGGACGGCAATGACCGGCGCGGGAAATTCCACACCGTCGATGCGCTGGTCTACACCCCCGGCAACAGCGACCCGAGCAAGGGACCGGTGGTGCCGGAGTCGTGCAAGGCCGAACCGGTGGGGCTGGTGGGGCTGCACATCGTGCACAAGACCAGCAGCGCGCCGCAGTGGGTCTGGTCGAGCTTCGAGCACGTGGACAACGTGCCGGAGAAGTCCACGCCCGTGGCCGAACGCAAAGGCCCGTACCTGTTCTACAACGCCAGCAGCCAGGCCGAGGTCAACCAGCCGCCGCCCCGGCCATGGAACCCGGCCGTGAAGGCGACCCCTTCGCAGATTGTGCGGGAGATTCCGCTGACCGCCGCCACCAAGGCCCTGAACGGCACCTATCAGGCGCTGCTGCGCACGGTGAACCCGGACAGCGTGTGGGCCAACTACCAGTTGATCAGCACTCAGTGGCCGACGCTGACGCCGCAGCCGCCCTGCCAGATATCCAAGACCGAACCCCTGGGCCGGCCGGCCCCGACCTTCCTGGCCAACGCGACGCTGGAAACCTACATCCAGGGCACCGTGCCGCAGGCGTCGTCCAGCTGCATCGCCTGCCACGGCAATGCCGCCACCCATGTCACCGAGTCGCCGCGCACCAGTTTCGCGGACTTCACCTACCTGCTCGAACGCGCCCAGTCCACCGGCGCGGCAAGGAGTCAGCCATGAGCACCGATCTTGACAACTTCGCCGGCCTGTCCTCGGCCCTGACCGGCATTCCCCAGGATCTGCTGGCGCCGGAGGTCGACCCGATCGGCCTGCCGACCGAATTCCTGGCCTACATCGGCCCGCGGATCACCGACGCGGTGCTGCAGGCCCTGCTCTCGCAATACGCCACGCTGGCCGCCGACAAAGTGCCCCCGGACCGGATCGCCCAGGCGGTGCTGATGAACGGCGCGCAACCGGCCACCACCCAGACCGCCCAGGCGGCCCGCGCGATCATGAAACTCTGGCTGCTGGGCGTCTGGTATCAGCCGTATACCGTGGGCGGCTACAAGCAGAACGACCAGACCGTGGTCTCCGACCAGGCCTACACCCAGAGCTGGGCCTGGAAAATCGCCCAGGCCCATCCCATGGGCTACAGCGAATTCTTCTTCGGCTACTGGAACAGCGAACCGCCGAGCCTTGAGGACTTCACCGGGGTTCCCGCCGGCGGACAGCAAGGAGCATCGTCATGAGCACCGAACAAGCGGATGTGGTGATCGTCGGCGCCGGCCTCGCCGGCAGCATCATCGCCTATCAGTTGGGGCTGGCCGGGGTGAAAGTGCTGGTGCTGGAGTCCGGCCCGGCGATTCCGGCCAACCGCAACGACTACCTGGAGCGCTTCTACACGGCGACGCTGAAGACGCCGGAGTCGCCGTACCCGCCGGTCAGCACCCTGGACGCGCCGCGCAACCCGGCGCAGCAGAACGCACCGCGCGCCACCACCGCCGATCTGATCCTGGGCTGGAACAACCCCGAGGTCAGCTATCTGGTGCAGAAGGGGCCGCTGCCGTTCACCAGCACCTATGAGCGGGTCGGCGGCGGCACCACCTGGCATTGGGTCGCGACCTGCCTGCGCATGGTGCCCAACGACTTTCGCCTGAAATCCCATTACGGCGTCGGCGTCGACTGGCCGATCGGCTACCGAGACCTGCAAAGCGCGTACTGCCGCGCCGAGGCATTGATCGGCGTGGCGGCCGACGTGGCGGATCAGGCCTATCTGGGCATGACGTTCCCGACCGGCTACCAGTTCCCGATGACCGGGATTCCGCTGTCGCTGGTCGACGGCAGTTTCGTCGCGGCGGTCGCAGGCCAGTCGTTCCAGGGCTTGCCGCTGGTGGTCAGTCCGACGCCGGCGGGCCGCAACTCCCAGCCGTATGCCGGGCGGCGGGTGTGCGCCGGCAACACCAACTGCACGCCGATCTGCCCGATCCAGGCCAAGTACGACGCCACCATCACGATGAACAATGCCTTGAACACCGGCAACGTGCGGGTGCTCTACAAGACCGTGGCGAGCAAGGTCACGGTGGCGGCGGACAACACGGTCAGCGGCATCGAGTTCATCCAGTATCAGTTGGGCGACGGCCCGCCCACCGCCAACGGGGTGGCGGTGGGGCAGCGTTATGTGATCGCCGCCCATGCCATCGAAACGCCGAAGCTGCTGCTCAATTCGGTGAGCCCGGCGTGGCCCAAAGGGGTGGCCAACAGCAGCGGCCAGGTGGGACGCAGCCTGTCCGACCACCCGATCTACCTGGCCTGGGGGCTGATGCCCGAAGGCAAGGCGGTGTTCCCGTACCGCGGGCCGGTGTCCACCGCCGGCATCGAGAGCCTGCGTGACGGCGAGTTCCGCTGCGAGCGCGCGGCCTGGCGCATCGAGATCGGCAACGAAGGGTTCAACTGGCCGATCGGCGATCCCTACACCACCGTCGGCGACTTCATCGACGGCACCAACGGCAGCCGCACCAACCCGCTGCCGCCGGCGACCGGGCCGCAGCAGGTGCTGTACGGGACGGCGCTGGTGCAGAAGCTCAATGACCTGTTCACCCGCCAGTTCCGCATCGCCTTCCTGGTGGAGCAGGTCGAGGCCGATCCGGACAACGCCGACTGCTGGATCGCGCCGTCGGCGCAATACCAGGACCGGCTGGGCATCCCGCGGCCGGAGATCCACTACGACCTGTCCGACTACACCAAGGAGGGCTTCCGCCAGGCGAAGCGGCTCGCCACCCACATCATCACCGAACTGCTGGGCGCCACCGAACTGACCACGCCGCTGCCGCCGGGGCTGTTCACCTACAAGGGCGAGGACTACAGCTTCCAGGGCGCCGGGCATCTGATGGGGACGTACCGCATGGGCGACGACCCGGGCACGTCGGTGGTGGACAAGGACCAGCGCAGCTGGGATCACCCCAACCTGTTCCTGGTCGGCGACGGGGTGTTCCCCAGCACCGGCACCTCGAACCCCAGCCTGACCATCGCGGCCCTGTCGATTCAGGCCGGGGATACGCTGGCCAACGACCTCAAGGCAGCCACGGTGCAGGTTCAGGCCAATCAGCCGTGGCAGGGCACGGGCGTGCAGATCAGCGGGCCGGCGCCGAGGCTGGTGCGGTATGCCGGCGGGCGCTGGTTCGCCAGTCCGGCGGGGGGCATGGTCGACGGCAACGGCAGCGCCGGGCTGATCGCCAAGCCCGGCTATACCTTGCCGGGCGCCAACGAGGGTGCGCTGATCGCCCGGGTCGGCAGCGCCGGCACGCCGTTCCTGGTCGGTGACCTGGCGCAGATCCCGGCCGGGCAGCAGGGTGAGCTGCAACTGTGCATCAACGATGATCTGGAGGGGCGCTACGGCGTCGGTCTGGCCGACAATCAGGGGGCGTTGACGGTGCAGGTGGGTTTCGGCGCGCTGTGAGGCCGCCGGGGCGACGTGCGCTGCGGCGCACGTCGCCGTTTTATCAATGGGCGGTCCGACGCTCGCGCAGCGTCACAGGCCCTGTGCGTTCTTCGATGGCCCGCTTCAGCTCCAGGCGCAGGCCGAGCATGAACGCCAGCTCCACCGTCACGAACAGCGGCCCGACGATCAACCCCGTCAGGTCATCGACAAACGCCGGTTTGCGCCCTTCGTAATGGTGCCCGACAAACTGGATCGCCCAGCCGATCACGAACATCGCCAGTCCGCTGCCCAGCCACACCAGGGTGCCCTGCTGCGCCAGCGCATGCCCGGCCCAGACCGACAGCGCCATCAGCCCGGTCATCAGCACCCCGAGACGGATTTCCAGGCGCAGGTAAAACCACGCCGACGCCAGCGCCACCAGCACCGCCGGAGAGATCCACAGGGAGCCGAGCGACCACTCGGGCCGCGACAGCAGCACGGCGACCGCCACCACGATCAGCGGGATGCCGATGAAGTGGCTGGCGATGTTGCGCGGGTCGCGGTGGTAAGCGGCGTATTGACTCAAGTGATCGACGAGGCTTTTCATTGTTGTTCCTCCTGTAGGGTGACCGAATCATGCCTCGGGCACGGCACCCGCTCTGTCAGGCAGGCGACAATCTTTGGGAGCGTTCATGGAAAAGGTCTGGCGCGAACGACTGATGACCGGGCAGTGGTTCAGCCGCCTGCCTGCGTCCTTTCAGGATAGCCTGCTGGCGTCGGCCCGGGAGCGGCGCCTGGCGGCGGGGCAGCGGCTGTTCCGGCGCGGCGATCCGCCGTGCGGGCTGTATGCGGTGCTTGAGGGCGCGGTGCGCATCGGCGCGGTCAGCGAACACGGCAAGGAGGCGCTGCTCAGCCTGGTGGAGGCGCCGCACTGGTTCGGCGAGATCTGCCTGTTCGACGGCCAGCCGCGCACCCACGACGCCTATGCGGCCGGGCCGTGCACCCTGCTGAACATCCCGCAGGCGACCCTGCTGAAGCTGCTCGACGAGCATCCGCTGCACTGGCGTCACCTGGCGCTGCTGATGAGCCAGAAGCTGCGCCTGACCTTCATCAACCTCGAACAGCTGAGCCTGCTCCCGGCCCCGGCGCGCCTGGCCCATCGCCTGCTGATGATCGCCGAAGGCTACGGCGAGCTCGACCCGCCCCGCCGCGTGCTGCAACTGCCGCAGGAGCAATTGGCGTCGATGCTGTCGCTGTCGCGCCAGACCACCAACCAGATCCTCAAGGACCTGCAGGGACAAGGGATCATCGGCCTGGGCTACGGCGAAATCGAGATCCTCGATGCCGGGCGGTTGCGGGCCTTGGCCACGATTTGAAGTGGCAGGCGCGATCGAAATCCGTGGAGGCCAGTTTTCTCTTACTCAGCTAGACTCTCAAGCCATATTGCATTGAATGCGATGCATAGTCTGATTTTTAACCAATTTGCATTGCATGCAATGCAGGTGAGGGTATGGAACAACTCGGCGAATTGATCAGAACGCTCCGTAAGGCGCACAAGCTGTCTCAGCAGGCGTTGGCCCGCCAATACGGCATGAGCCGCGCCACGATTTCGGGCATTGAAAACAACACGGTCCCTGAAATCGGCCTGCGCAAGGTCGAGGCGATTCTCAACGGCTTCGGCTATGAACTGACGGCGGTTGCGCGACAAGCGCGGCGTCCGACGCTCGACGCATTGCAGCAAGTGAATTTCCATGACTGAAGCTGTGGAGCGATTGCAGATCCGGATCGCCGAAAGGCCAGTCGGCACGCTCGGGCGCGGGTACGCGGGCATGGATAGCGTGTTCAGTTACCGTGAGGACGTCTGCGACGAGAACGCGGTTTCACTGACCATGCCGACGCGCCTGGAAAGCTATGGATGGGAGCGGGGCATCCATCCGGTGTTCGAAATGAACCTGCCGGAAGGGGCGTTGCGTGACGAATTGGTTCGGCGCTTCAGCAAAACGGTTCGCGGGTTCGATGACTTCTCGTTGTTGGCGATCGTAGGGCCGCATCAGCTGGGGCGTTTGGCCATAGCCCCCGAGTCGGCTGTGGGGCGTGCGCCCGAAACCGCTCTGGCCGATCTTTTGGTGCATGACGGCGCTCAAGGCCTGTTCGAGGATTTGTTGCAGACCTATGGCCAGTATTCCGGCGTGTCGGGGGTACAACCCAAAGTGCTGGTGCGCGACAGCGCGACGGCGATCGATCGCCTGACCCACCGAGGCTCGACGCATTTGGTCAAGGCCTTCCGGGCCGAAGAGTATCCGGAGCTGGCGACCAACGAGTATTTCTGCATGCGTGCCGCTGTGCATTGCGGCCTTGAAGTGCCGCGGTTCGAGCTGAGTGAACGGGGCAGGTTCCTGGTCGTCGAGCGTTTTGACCTGAATGAGGCGGGGTATCTCGGGTTCGAAGATTTCTGCGTGCTGAACGGTTGGCAGTCGAAGGCCAAATACGATGGCTCCTACGAGGGTGGCGCGCGACAGATCAAGGCCTTTGTCTCCCCGGTCTTGCTGAATCGGGCGTTGGAAGCGTTTTTCAAGATCGTGGCGTTGTCGGCCGGGTTGAAGAACGGCGATGCGCACCTGAAGAATTTCGGAGTGCTGTATGACGGTTGCGGTGCGCAGTCTTCAGTCAGGCTCGCTCCGGCCTACGACATCATCACCACGTCGGTCTACATCAGGAACGACAGCATGGCGCTGCTGTTGGGCGGGTCGAAGGCCTGGCCAAAGCACAAGATGCTGGTGCGTTTCGGTCGCACGGCGTGCAACTTGACCGAGGGGCGCTGCAATGAGCTTTTGCAGCAGGTCGCGGATGGCATTCAGGTCGCGATGTCAGAAATGGCCGGGCATTGCCGCAGCCATCCTGCCTTTGCCGAAACCGGTGCGGCGATGGCCGATCAGTGGCGTGCCGGTATGGAACGCAGCCTGATCAAAGGCTGACAGGTCGGTTGACCTTCAGCGCAACTGATCCCGGAACTGCCCCGGCGTCATTCCCGTCCAGCGCTTGAACGCGCGGCTGAAGCTGCTGGTGTCGGCGAAGCCCAGCAGGTAGCTGATTTCGCTCAGCGAGCAGTGCGGGTCGCGCAGGTGCAGCAGCGCGAGGTTCTCGCGGCTCTCGTTGAGCAGCGTGTCGAACCGGCAGCCTTCGTCCGCCAGGTGCCGCTGCAGGCTGCGCAGGCTCAGGTGCAGGGCCTGGGCGATGCGTTCGGCGCTGGGTTCGCCTTCGGGCAGTTGCTCTTCGATGGCGTCGCGCACCTTGCGCTCCCAGGTCAGCGGCTTGAGTTGGGCGAGGGTGCGGTTGAGCACCGCCTCGTTGTGCTCGGCCAGTTCCGGGTTGGCGTCGTCCAGGTGGCTGTCGAAGTCGGCGAGCGCGAACTCCAGCCGGTCCTCTTCGGCGGCGAAATGCACCGGCGCGCGGAACACCTTGTGCCACGGGTGGGCGTCGGTCGGCTCCGGGCGGCGCAGGTACACCGCCAGCGGCGCGTAATCGCGGCCCAGGCGGTTGCGGCAGGTGCGCACGTAGATCGCGGCGAAGGCGTCGATGGCTTCGAACGCCGGGGCCGGGTTGCCGGCCGGGATGTTGAGACGGAAGCAGTAGCGGTCTTCGCCGCGGGTGAGCTCCAGCTCCAGGGCATCGCTGACCACCGGGTGGTAGCGCACGATCCGCTCGAACACTTCCCGCAGGCTGCCGCTGGCCACCAGCGCATAGCCCAGGGCATGGAACGTCGTGGGGCTGACGAAGCGCGACACCCGCAGGCCGATGGCCGGATCGCCGCTGACCCGCACGGCGATCTCCCACAGGCGCGTGGTGCCGGACAGCGGGTAGCGGGCGTTCGGGTCGTCCATCAATTGCGGGTCGAGCCCTGCCTGCCGGCACAGGTCGGTGCTGTCCAGCCCCAGCGCGTCGAGTTGCTTGCGCAGGGCACGGGTCCAGCTGGCGAGGGAGGTCGGTTCCTTCATGTCGATTGGCGCTTCCGGTCAACAGGTTGGCGTTCTCGGCTACCGCGTCCGGCCCGGCCGCAGGGCAGGATGCGGACATCGATAACCAGAGGATGGAAGCATGCACCGTACTTCTGCAAGTCCCCAGCGACACAATGACGTCCAGCGCGCGGCGCACATTCGCCAGGTGGTGCTGGCCAGAGGCGCCGAACTGCGCGAGCGCTACCCGATCCTGAACCGTCAGGACGCCCTCGGCGCCGGGATCCTGGCCTTCGCGCTGGCGGGGATGACCGCGTCGGCGGCGCTGTACATCAGCGGCCACCTGGCCTGGTGGGCGTGCCTGCTGCTCAACGGGTTCTTCGCGTCGCTGACCCACGAGCTGGAGCACGACCTGATCCACAGCATGTACTTCCGCAAGCGGCGGGTGCCGCACAACCTGATGATGGCGCTGGTCTGGCTGGCGCGGCCGAGCACCATCAACCCGTGGATCCGCCGCCACCTGCACCTCAACCACCACAAGGTGTCCGGCACCGAGACCGACATGGAAGAGCGGGCGATCACCAACGGCGAGCCGTGGGGCCCGGCCCGGCTGCTGATGGTGGGCGACAACGTGATGTCGGCGTTCATCCGCATGCTGCGGGCCAAGACCTGGGCGCACAAGGTCAGCATCCTCAAGCGCTCGCTGAAGGTCTACGCGCCGCTGGCGCTGCTGCACTGGGGCGCGTGGTACGTGTTTCTCGGCTTCCACGGGGCCAACGGCGTCGCCTGGCTGCTGGGCTCGACCATCGACTGGTCGGCGACCACGCTGTCGGTGATGCAGGTGATCGACATCGCCGCCGTGGTGATCATCGGCCCGAACGTGCTGCGCACGTTCTGCCTGCACTTCATCAGTTCGAACATGCACTACTACGGCGACGTGGAGCCGGGCAACGTGATCCAGCAGTGCCAGGTGCTGAACCCTTGGTGGCTGTGGCCGCTGCAGGCGTTCTGCTTCAACTTCGGCAGCACCCACGGGATCCACCATTTCGTGGTCAAGGAGCCGTTCTACATCCGCCAGATGACCGCGCCGGTGGCGCACAAGGTGATGCGCGAGATGGGGGTGCGGTTCAACGACTTCGGCACGTTCGGACGGGCGAACCGGTTTGTGCGCGAAGAAGGTGCGGTGGTGCGGGAGGAGGCGGGGACGGCCAGGGCCTGAAGGGCCCCTCACGGACGCCATCGCCAGCAGGCTGGCTCCCGTCCCCTGTGGCGAGGGAGCTTGCTCCCGCTGGCGTGCAAGGCACGCCCAAAGAGGGGCCTGCTGCGCAGTCCAGCGGGAGCAAGCTCCCTCGCCACAGGGTTTTATTGCCGTGTGTAGGAAGGCCTTCGGGATAGCTCCCTCGTCAATCCGGCTGGAACGGCGACTCGCTGAGGATCACCCCGGTCTCCTCCACATAGCGCTGCCAATGGCCGATCAAGGCCTCGAGCTTCTCCGGCCGCGCCTGCGCCAGGTCGTGGATCTCACCCGGATCCGCCGCCAGGTCATAGAGCTGCCAGGTCGCCGGCCCCACAGGTCCAGGGATGTAGACCGCTTTCCAGTGCCCCTGGCGGATCGCCCGGCGCCCGAACAGCTCCCAGCCGGTGACGGTGTGTTCGTCATGCACCTGCGCCGTCTCGCCGGACAGGAAGCCCAGCCACGATTTGCCGCGCATCGGCGCCACCGGCTTGCCGCGCCACTGCTTGCCGGGATGGCGCACGCCGGCCAAGTCGAGGATGGTCGGGGCGATGTCCATGACCGTGCCGAAGCCGTGGCTGATCTGCCCGCCGACCGGCAGCGGCGGGTAGTGCAGCAGCGCCGGCACGCGGATCCCGCCTTCGGTGGTGAAGGCCTTGAACAGCCGCGACGGCGCCGTGGCCACCTGGGCCCAGCTCGGCCCGTACCAGACGTAGGAGTTGGCGCGGCCGATGTTGTCCAGGCTGTTGTCGTAGTGCCGGTCGAGGAAGGTCAGCAGCTGCGGGCCGAACTTGGGGAAGGCCTCCAGCAGCGCGCCTTCGGCGCCGTTGTCGGACATGAACAGGATGAATGTGTTGTCGAGCTGCCCCTGCTGGCGCAGGTAGTCGACGACCCGGCCGATGTTCCAGTCCATGCGCTCGACCATCGCTGCGTAGACCTCCATGGCCCGGGCGGAGATCTGCCGTTGCCGGTCGCTCAAGGCGTCCCACTGCGCGTTCAGCTGGATCAGCGGATGCGGCTCGACGCCCGCCTCGATCAAGCCCAGCGCCTTGAGCCTTTCCAGCCGTTCGAGGCGCAGGGCCTCGGGGCCGGCGTCGTAGCGGCCCCGGTACTTTTCGACGATCTCGGCCGGCGCCTGCAACGGCCAGTGCGGCGCGGAAAACGGCAGGTAGGCGAAGAACGGCCGGCTCTGGTCGCGCTCCTTCAGGTACTGCAGCAGCTTGTCGCCGAAGGCGTCGGAGGAATAGAAGTCCTTGGGCAGTTCGTCGAGGAAGGTGTCGTCCTCGATGTACAGCGCCGGGGTGGACTTGAGCAGGCGCGGCGTGTCGTCCTGGTACGGCGGCTCGAAACCGTAGTGGTTCGCCGCGCCCGGCAGCAGCGAGAACGAACGCTCGAAACCCCGGGCGTGCGGGGCCAGCTCGGCGGTCAGGCCCAGGTGCCATTTGCCGCTCATCAGGGTTTGGTAGCCGGCCTCGCGCAGCAGCTCCGGCAGCGCCGCCACGCGGTCGTTCAGGTAGCCCTCGTAACCCGGTTTGCCGATCAGGTCCGGCGTCAGCGCTTCGGCCATGGTGCCGATCCCGGCGATGTGGTGGTCGGTGCCGGTGAGCAGCATCGAACGGGTCGGCGAGCAGGTCGGCGCGGTGTGGAAATCGGTCAGGCGCAGGCCGTTTTCGGCCAGGGCATCGAGGTTCGGCGTGGCGATCTCGCCGCCGAAGGCGCCGATGTCGGAGAAACCGAGGTCATCGGCCAGGATCACCAGGAAGTTGGGGCGTTGCGGCATCGGAAGGCTCCTGTTCAGTAGGCAATGAATGACAGCGGCAGGTCGCGGATCTGCACCGGCGCGGCGGGGCGGTAGTGACCGTCGCCGGTCAGTTCGTGCAGCAGTTCCTCGCGCAGTTGATGGAAGTCGAAGCCGCTGCGCTGGCGCGGACGGGGCAGGGCGATGTCCACCACCTGCTTGATCCGCCCCGGCCGCGGCTCCATCACCACCACCCGGTCGGCCAGGAAGATCGCTTCCTCGACATCGTGGGTGACCAGGATGGTGGTGATCTTCGCCCGGTCGCGGATGGCCAGCAGCTCGTCCTGCATCTGCTGGCGGGTCAGTGCGTCTAGGGCGCCGAAGGGTTCGTCGAGCAGCAGGATCCGCGGGCTCGCCACCAGCCCGCGGGCAATGGCCACGCGCTGCGCCATGCCGCCGGAGAGCTGGTGCGGGTAGGCGCGGGCGAAGTCGCGCAGGCCCACCAGTTCGATGAAACTGTCGATGCGCCGCTGCTTCTCGGCGGCGCCGAGCGGCTCGTTGACCAGCCCGAGGCCGATGTTCTCGGCCACCGTCAGCCACGGGAACAGACGGTGCTCCTGGAACACGATGCCGCGCTCGCCGCCGACGCCGGTGACGGCCTTGCCGTCCACGGTGATCTGCCCGCGAAACTCGGTGTCCAGGCCCACCAGCAGGCGCAGCAGGGTGGATTTGCCGCAGCCGCTGGAGCCGACGATGGCGACGAACTCGCCCTCGGCGATGTCGAGGTTGAATTCGCGGATCGCCTCCAGTTCGAAGCCGTCGACGTCAAAGGATTTGCCGACGTGGGTGAAGCTGACAATCGGTGCGTTCATGCGTGTCTCCAGCGGGTCGCGCGGATTTCCAGGCGTTGGCCGATGAGGTTGAGGAGGGCGCCGGTGAGGCCGACCAGCAGCATGCCGGCCATGATCAGGTCCATGCGCAGCAGTTGCTGGGCGCCGATCATCTGGCTGCCGATGCCGCCGTTGGACGGCATGAAGTATTCGGCGCCGATGGTGCCGAGCCAGGCGTAGATCAGGCTCAGGCGCAGGCCGGCGAAGATGCCCGGGGCCGCGCCCGGCAGCACCAGCCGGCGCAGGCGCTGGCCGAGGTTCAGGCGCAGCGCCTGCGCCGCTTCGTTGAGCTGCGGCGACAGGTTGGCGACGCTGCGCTGGGTGGCGACGAACAGCGGGAAGAACGCGGCGAGGGCCACGAACACCCACTTGGCCGGTTCGCCCAGGCCGAACCACGCGGTGAGCAGCGGCACCCAGGCGAAAATCGCGATCTGCCGCAGGGCGGCGAGGGTCGGGCCGACCAGGCGTTCGGCGCTGCGCGACAGGCCCAGCAGCAAGCCCAGCGCCAGGCCGAGCCCGCCGCCGATCGCCAGGCCGCCCAGGGTGCGGCCCAGGCTCAGGGCCATGCCGCCGATCAGCGTGCCGTCGAGCAGGCCGTCGCGGGTCGCTTCCAGCACGGTCAGCGGGCTGACCAGAATGTTGGCGTCGATCCACTGCCCGTCGCTCGCCGCCTGCCACAGCGCCAGCAGGGCCAGCGGCAGCAGCCACGGCTGCAGCCGTTGCCAGCCCCGGTAGCGCGGGCCCCGGCGGATCTCGGCGGTGGCCGGGTGCGGCCAGTGCACCAGCCGGCCGTCGAGCAGGCCGATGCCGCGGTCCATCGCCACGCCGAGCAGGCCGATGACCACGATGCAGACGAACACGATGTCGAGCATGAACAGCTGCCGCGCCCAGACCATCAGGTAACCGATGCCTTCGCTGGAGGCCAGCAGCTCCACCGCCAGCAGCGACGTCCAGCCGGCCGCCAGGGCCAGGCGCACGCCGGCCATGAACGCCGGCAGCGCGGCGGGCAGGATCAGGCGGCGGATCAGCAGGCGCGGCGGCAGGCGCAGCACGGTGGCGGCTTCGCGCAGCTTCGGTTGCGCATCGCGCACGCCGACCAGCGTGTGCAGGGTCACCGGCACGACGATGGCCTTGATCAGCACCACCAGCTTGAGCGTTTCGCCGATGCCGAACAGCACCATGAACAGCGGGATCCACGCCAGCGTCGGCACCTGCGCCAGCCCGGCGAACGTCGGGAAGACCAGCCGTTCGAGCGGCCGGCTGAAACCCAACGCCGCGCCCAGCGCCGCGCCGGCGCCCACGCCCGCCAGCAGCCCCCAGAGCAGCCGTTGCAGGCTGATCCACAAATGGCTCCACAACTCGCCCCGGGACAGTTCTGCCGCGCTGCTCCAGACCAGCGACGGCGCCGGCAGGATCTGCTCGCTCATCCATTGGTTGCGGGCTGCCAGCCACCACAGGGCGAACAGGCCGAGCGGCAGCAGCCAGGGCAGCAGGCGTTGGCTCAATGTCGGCCATGGCCGCCGGGGTTTCAGGGGCGGTGCCGGCAGCGGCAGGCTGAGCAGGGAATCTCGGGCCATGGGTGACCTCCGTTGTCGGGTTGCATGGCAGACCGCTGTGCGTTCTGTGGGAGCGGTGTATGCAAAATCGATCTATAAAAAGATAGTTCAATGCTATTGGGAGATAAGCCAGACCATTTAAGGCCTCCAGCCCCTACGCATCCAATGCATTCGAAGAATATTTTCGATGCTGTTTTTGCATACCTGCCCGCGAGCCCCGACTGTGCTTGCTTAGCTCATAAAGCTATAAAAATGTGCATTTATAGTATTTATGTGCAGAAGGCCATTGCGCCTACGTTCGGCTCCTCAATGCCCGCCGCAATCAGGAGCCGCGCCCATGAACCTTCCCTTCAAACGTGTCACCCGTCTGTTTGCCGCCTCGGCGCTGGCGGGGTTGTTCGCCTTCACTGCGCACGCCGACGAACTCAAGGAAATCCGCATCGCCGTGCCCGACCTCAGCGCCGGCACCCAGCACAGCGGCGGCGGCATCGTCGACGTGCTGCGCGACCGGCAGGTCTTCGAAAAGGCCTTCGCCGATCAGGGGATCAAGATTCAGTGGAGCTTCTTCAAGGGCGCCGGCCCCGTGATCAACGAGGCGTTCGCCAACGGCCAGGTGGACCTGGCGTACCTGGGCGACCTGGCGGCGATCATCGGCAAATCCAACGGCCTCGACACCCGCCTGCTCAGCGCGTCCGCCCGTGGCGTGAAGCAGTACCTGGGCGTGGTGCCGGGCTCGGGGATCAAGACGCTGCAGGATCTGAAGGGCAAGCGCGTGGCGATCTTCCGCGGCACCGCGACGCAGTTGTCGTTCGATGCGGCGTTGGCCAGCCAGGGCCTGAGCGAGAAGGACGTGAAAGTCATCAACCTCGACTTCAACGCGGCGGTCGCTGCCCTGGCGGCCAAACAGATCGATGCGTCCTGGGGCAGCTCCGGGTTGACCGCGCTTCAAGCCAAGGGACTGGCCGAACTGCCGCTCAACACCAAGGACCTGGGCGGCGCCGGCAGCGTGCAGGCGGTGCTGGTGGGCACCGGCAAGTTCGTCGATGCCCATCCCGACGTCGTGGCCAAGCTGCTCAAGGCCCAGCAACAGGCGGTGGACTGGCTAACCCAGGACAGCAACAAGGACGCCTATGTGCAGTTGGTGTCGGGGCTGGCGAGCTATCCGCCGGTGATCCTGACCCAGGACCTGAAGGATCAGAGACTGAGCGAGGTGTTCCCCTCGACGCTGGATCCGGTGTTCCTCGGCAAGCTGCAGGACGCGGTGGACCTGGCGGCGCAGCAGAAGCTGATCCGCAAGCCGTTCAAGGTGAATGACTGGGTGGCGCCGGGGCTGGCGGCTGCCGGACTCTGAACCGGTGGCGGCAGGGCTGCCCTCATCGCCAGCAGGCTGGCTCCCACAGGGACGTGGATGACAGCCCTAGACCGCGACGCCGAGGGCCTGACGGTCCACTGCCACCAGCGTCTCGATCATCGCCCGCGCCGCCGGCGACAGGCGGAACCCGGTGCGGCTGACGATCCCGCACCGGGCGTTCATGCTCTCCAGGTTCTGCGGCAGGTTGCGCCAGTGCAGCAGCGCCAGCGAGCCCTGGGCGATGTCCTCCTCGAATGCCTCTTCGGTGCCCACGCCGATGGCGTTGGACTGCAGCACCACCTTCACCAGCGCCGGGAAATGCTCGGTCTCGATGGTCGGCGAGAAATCGATCCGGCCGCTGAGGTTCGCCAACAGCTTGCGGATGCCCGGCGGGATCAGCGTGGTCGCCAGCGGATAGTCGAACATGTCGTTGGTCGACAGGCTTTCCTTGGCCAGCAGCGGATGCCCCGGCCGACAGAAGAACACCCCGCGCTTGGGCGTCAGCGGCTGGGTCTGGAAGTTGGGGTCGGCCTCGAAATGGCGGATGTCGGCGATGAAGAACTCGATCTCCTCGCGGCTCAGGGCGCGGCTGAGCTTTTCCCAGTTGTCCACCTGAAAGCAGGTGCGCACCTTGGGGTGCGAATTGACGAACTGGGCCACCGCATCCGGCACCAGTTTCACCGCCGGCGCAGGCCCGCAGCCGAAACGCAGTTCGCCGGCGTCGAGCTTGGTCATCTGCGTCACTTCGGCGCTGAGCAGCGCCGCGCCCTGCACCAGCGTCAAGGCGTGCTGCAGCACCACCTGGCCTTCCGGGGTGGGGCGCAGGTCCTTGTTGCCGCGGTCCACCAGCACGCAGCCGAACTCCTGCTCCAGCCCCTGGATGCTGCGGCTGAACGCCGGCTGGGTGATGCCCATCGCGTCCGCCGCGCGGACAAAGCTGCGGTGTTCGTTGAGGGCGATGAAGTAGCGCAATTGGCGAAGATCCATATGCTTTTCCGGCATCCTAAAAATAGCGCGAAGGCATTTGCGACAAGGGTTGAGTGAGGTTTTAAATGCAAGCTCTTATTCCGTCAACGAAGCACGTGATTATCTATTAGATTCAAAAGGAATATAGATAGAGCGTTGTTTCGCTGCCGGCCAACCGCAAGCAGATGATGAGGGTCTACCCATGAGCAATGCCGCACTCGCTGTAAAACCCGCTGTCCAGGCGCTGGACATCCATCCGGTGGCCGGCCGCATCGGCGCCGAGATCCGTGGCGTGCAACTGTCCGGCGAGCTGGACGCCGCCACTGTCGAAGCCATTCAACAGGCGCTGGTCCAGTACAAGGTGGTGTTCTTCCGCGAGCAGGCCCAGCTCGACGACCAGCGCCAGGAGGCCTTCGCCCACTTGCTCGGCGAGCCGGTGGCGCACCCCACCGTGCCGTCACGCGAGGGCACCCGCTACCTGCTTGAACTGGACGGCGCCGAGGGCCAGCGCGCCAACTCGTGGCACACCGACGTGACCTTCGTCGAGGCCTACCCCAAGGCTTCGATCCTGCGTTCGGTGGTGGCGCCGGCCTTCGGCGGCGACACCCTGTGGGCCAACACCGCCACCGCCTACAGCGAACTGCCGGCGGAGCTGCGTGAGCTGGCGGACAAGCTGGTGGCGGTGCACAGCAATGAGTACGACTACGCGGCGGTGAAGCCGGACGTCTCGGCGGAGAAGCTGGAGCGCTACCGCAAGATCTTCACCTCGACCGTTTACGAGACCGAGCACCCGGTGGTGCGCGTCCACCCGGTCAGCGGCGAGAAAAGCCTGCTGCTGGGGCATTTCGTCAAACGCATCAAGGGCTATTCCCAGGCCGATTCGGCGCACCTGTTCGGGCTGCTGCAGAGCCATGTGGTCCGCCAGGAGAACACCGTGCGCTGGCGCTGGAAGGCCGGTGACGTGGCGATCTGGGACAACCGCTCGACCCAGCATTACGCGATCGACGACTACGGCACCCAGGACCGCGTGGTGCGCCGCGTGACGCTCAAGGGTGAGGTGCCGGTGGGGGCTTCCGGGCAGCGCAGCCGGACCGTCAAGGGGGCTGAAAGCGTCGGTGCCTGACCCGACCCTTCGCAGGCAAGTCGATGGGGCGGCCAACGAAGTGGCCGCCTTCACCACACGCCGATCTGCACGGCTTTCTCGGTCTCGGGCTCGCCGTAGCGGAACCGCTGCCCGCGCTCGTCGATCTCCCGGTGACTGATGGTGGTGCGCCGCTTCAGCCCGCGCAGCCATTCGAACAGATACCCCGCATGTTCCTCCCGCACCGCCGCGTAAGCCGGATCGTCGCCGAGGTCGCGCAATTCCTGCGGGTCGTTCGACAAGTCGAAAAGCTGCGGCCGGAAGCCGTCGTAGGCCAGGTATTTCCAGCGTTCGCTGCGCACCATGGTCATGCGGCAGCGGTCGATGGGCTGGCCCAGCCGCTCCCGCGCCGGGGCCTGGAAGGCGTAGTCGTATTCGCTGATCGCGTAGCGGCGCCACTCGGGACGCTCGCCGTGCAGCAGGGGAATCAGTGAGCGTCCCTCCAGCCGGTGTTCGGCGCTCGGCAGGCCCAATGCCTCCAGGAACGTCGGCAATGCGTCGATGGTTTCCGCCAGCCGCTCGTCCACCGTGCCGCGGGTGATGTCCGCCGCCGCGCGCGGGTCGCGCACGATCAGCGGCACGCCCACCGCCTGCTCCAGCAGAAACTCCTTCTCGCCCAGGTAATGGTCGCCGAGAAAGTCGCCGTGATCGCTGGTGAAGACGATCAGCGTGTCCTCCCAATGCCCATTGCCTTGCAGGAAATCGAACAGCCGGCCGAGGTGGTCATCGATCTGTTTGACCAGGCCCATGTACGCAGGAATGACGTTCAGCCGCACTTCATCCCGGGAAAAGTTCAGGCTTTCTTCGTGTTGGCGGAAGGCGTTGTAAACCGGGTGGTTACTGGCGTTTTCGGAAGCGGCGCGCACCGGTTCGAGAATCGATTTCGTACTGTACAAGGCGTGGTACGGTGATGGTACGACATAAGGCCAATGCGGCTTTATGAAGGATAGGTGCAAACACCAGGATTGCCCGTTTTGTTCGTTGATGAAGTCGATGGCGCGATCAGTGGTGAAAGCGGTCTCCGAATGCCGCTCGGGAATGCGCGCCGGCAGGTGCGCGTGGCGCATGTGCCAGCCGCTGAGGATTTCGCCGTTCTCGCCTTCGGCGGCGTTGGCCCAGTCGTGCCAGGGGTTGCGGCCGCCGAAGCCGTGCCCGCGCAGGTAATGGGTGTAGGGGGCGGACTCGCGCTTGTCGTCGAACGCAGGGTCGTCGGGATAGATGCCGTCGTGCCGCAGGTACGGTTCGAAGCCGACTTCGTTGAGCACTCGGGCCTGATCGCCGTCGGGATCGAGCGCCAGCCGCTGCAGGCCGTCCAGGTTCGGCGTCGCGTGGGTCTTGCCCACCAGCGCGGTGTGGATGCCGTGGGGGCGCAGGTAGTCGCCGAGGGTCAGTTCATCCAGCGGCAGCGGCACGGCGTTCCACGCCACCTGGTGGCTGCTGACGTAGCGTCCGGTGTAGGCCGACATCCGCGACGGCCCGCAGATCGTGCCTTGGGTGTAGGCGCGGCTGAAGCGCACGCCGGCGGCGGCCAGGCGGTCGATGTTCGGGGTGTGCAGGTGCGGGTGGCCGTAGCAGGACAGGTAATCGCGGCGCAGTTGGTCGCACATGATGTACAGCACGTTGCGCACGGGTTTTGGCGGGTTGGGCATGGGGCTCACCGGTCAGGGGGACAGGCGGCTTTTTTCGCTGCGGGCGGGGTCGTTCGGCAAGTGCATTCGGGGAATGCCGGTCATGCAGGGATTGCATCGGCCCGGCGGCCTGCGGTGCCTTTACTGACGCCATCGCCAGCAGGCTGGCTCCCACAGGGTTCTGCGCTGATCACAGATGCCGGGTGTCGCCAGCCTTTTGTGGGAGCCAGCCTGCTGGCGATGGCGGCGGATCAGACCGCCAGCCCGTCGAGCGAGCACACCCCTTCGTCCAGCGCATCGATCTCGCGGATCTGCGCCACCATCGCCTCGGCCAGCGGTGACAGGCGATACCCCGCCCGGCTGACGATCCCGTAGCGGGTGTACAGCTCCTCCAGGTCATCCGCCAGGCCCTCGATCTTCAGGCACACCAGCTCGTCCCGGGCCCGGTGCAGCGCGTCGGAATACGCCCCGACGATGCCGATCGCATCCGAGCGCAGCACCACGCCGAGCAGGCTGGCGCTGTTTTCGCACTCCACGTTCGGCGTGAAGTCCGGGCGGCCGCTGAGGTCGACGATCACTTTGCGCAGGTTCGGCGGGCGGATGCTCACCGCCATCGGATAACTCATCAATTCGGCGGCGCTGACCCGCTCCCGCGCCGCCAGCGGATGCCCGGCGCGGCAGCAGAAATGCCATTTGCGCGGGCGCAGGCGATGGGTCAGGTAATCCGGGTCGGCCTCGAAATGCCGGGTGTCGGCGACGAAAAACTCGAACTCTTCGCTGTGCAGGCGCTTGCTCAGGCTCTGCCAGTCATCGACCTGGTAATGCACCCGCGCCTTGGGGTAGCGCCCGATGAAGCGGCCGACGGCCCGGGGGATGAGCCCCGCCGCCGGCGCCGGGCCGCAGCCGAAGCGCAGCTCGCCCGCTTCGAGGCCGTTGAACTGGCTGATCTCGTTGGCCATCTGCTGCGCGCCGCTGACCAGCCGCCGCGCATGCTCCAGCAGCACCAGGCCTTGCTTGGTCGGCGGCAGGTCCTTGCGACCCCGGTCGACCAACTGACAGCCGACGCTGTGCTCCAGCGCCTGGATGCTGCGGCTGAACGCCGACTGCGACAGGTTCACCGCCTGCGCGCCGGCGACGAAGCTGCGTTGTTCGGCAAGGGCGATGAAGTGACGTAACTGACGCAAGTCGATATGCATTTTTCACATAAAAAATATCCGGGAAATGCATTGGATATGCATTAGGTCGACTCCTTATAAAGGCAATCTCTTATGCAGTAAAAGTTTGTAAATCAATATACAAATAACTTTGAAGAATATGCAGCGCCGGATCGGCCTGTGCGTTCTTTGACCAGGAGCCGCCTCATGAGTCCGTTGAACCCCGCCACCGCGCTGCCGCCCCGACGGCTCAAACGCTTGCCCCTGGCCCTGTTGCTGGCCGGGACCGCCAACTGGAGCGCGGGCTACGCCGCCGATCCGCAAACCCCGGCGCCCGTTCCGGCCGGTAAGGGCGCCACTGCCGATTCACAGTTGGAAACCGTGACCGTCACCACCCGCCGCCGCGAGGAAAGCGCCCAGGACGTGCCGACGCCGATGAGCGTGGTCAGCGGCCAGACCCTGGAAACCCAGCGGGTCTACCGGATCCAGGACCTTCAGCAACTGGTGCCCAGCGTCAACGTCGCCTACATGCATGCGCGCCAGTCCAGCGTGTCGATCCGCGGCCTGGGCAACAACCCGGCCAGCGACGGGCTCGAAGGCAGCGTGGGGCTGTACATCGACAACGTGTACCTGGGCCGCCCGGGGATGGCGGTCTTCGACCTGATGGACATCGAGCAGCTCGAAGTGCTGCGCGGGCCTCAGGGCACGCTGTTCGGCAAGAACACCACCGCCGGGGTGATCAACATCGGCACCCGCGCGCCGAGCTTCACCCCGGAACGCAGCATCGAGACTTCGGTCGGCGAGGACGGCTACTTCCAGACCAAGGGCACGATCTCGGGGCCGCTCAACGACCAGTTGGCCGGGCGCTTTTCCGCCTACCGCACCCGCAGCGACGGCGACATCAAGAACGAGTTCAACGGGCACGACCTCAACGGCGGCTCCCGCGACGGTTTCCGCGCGCAGTTGCTGTTCAAGCCCAACGAGTCCTTCAACCTGCGCTGGATCGGCGACTACAACGAAGAGGACTCCAGCGCCGGCACCCGCGTGCTCTACAGCACCGGACCGACCATCAATGGCGTGAACCTCTATTCGGCGCGGGCGGCGGCGGCCGGTGCGACCCTGGTCAACGGTTCGCACCGCAAGGTCAACCTGGACAACGACCAGCACGTCACCGTGCACCAGGGCGGCACGTCGGTGGAGGCCAACTGGACGCTGCCGAGCGATTTCACCCTGACCTCGGTCAGTTCCTACCGGTTCTGGAACTTCACCCCGCGCAACGACGACGGCCTCAACGTACCGGCCACCTACAACGCCGGGGTGTCGGTGGAGGACAAACAGTATTCCCAGGAATTCCGCCTGGCCTCGCCCAAGGACGAATTCTTCGATTACGTGCTCGGCGCCTACTACTTCGGCTCGGACCTGGACAACAAATCCTTCGCCTACTACGGCCCGCAGGCGGACATCTGGAACGGCACGCCGCGCGGGGCGCTGGCCAACGTCGACACGGTCGGCCACGGCCACATCAAGACCGACAGCTTCGCGCTGTTCGCCCAAGGCACCTGGCACCTGACCGAGCGGCTGGACTTCACCGCCGGGGTGCGCGGCACCTATGAAGAGAAGAACGCCTGGGTCGACCGCGACGCACCCCGTGGCGGCGCTGCGGTGACCGGAGCGGCGGCCACGGCGCGGCGCGGCCGGGTCGGCGCCTACGATTCCGGCGACCTCAACCAATACAGCTCCAGCCCGTCCGGATTGCTCAACCTGAGTTACCGGTTCAGCGATGAACTGCTGGGCTACGCCACGCTGTCCCACGGCGAAAAGTCCGGCGGGGTCAACCTGGTGGTCGGGTCGGCGCCGACGGCAGGGGCCGATTCGCTGCTGATCGGCACCGAACGCGCCAACAACGCCGAGCTCGGTTTCAAGAGCACGCTGTGGGACCGTCGCCTGCAGCTCAACGCCAACGTGTTCTGGACGCAGGTCAACGCCTACCAGACCAACGCCTACGACGACGTCAACCGCGTGCAGTACCTGACCAACGCCGGTTCCGTGCGCTCGCGCGGGGTCGAGTTCGACAGCACGGTGATTCCGCTGCGCGGCCTGACGCTGAACTTCAACGGCTCCTACAACGACGTCAGCTACCTCTCGTACAAGGATGCGCCGTGCCCGCCGGAAGTCAGCCTCGCACCCGGGGCCCCGGCCTCCTGCGACCTCACCGGCCACCAAGTGGTCGGTGCCTCGAAGTGGATCGGCAACGCCAACGGCGAATACAAATGGAACCTGGACAACGGCTTCGAACCCTACGTCACCGCCAGCTACGCGTTCCGCTCCAAGGCGGTGGGCACGGTGGAGGACTCGGATTTCGGCCAGATCCCGAGCTACGCGGTGGTCAACTTTTCCACCGGCCTGCGCGGCGACTTCAACCAGGGTCAGTGGGACGTGTCGCTATGGCTGAAGAACGCCTTCGACAAGACCTACTACACGACGCTGTGGACGGGCGGCAACGGTGGGTATGAAGGCCTGCTCGGCACGCCGCGGACGTTGGGCGTGACGGGGCGTTATGACTTCTGACGCGCTGGGCAGGCACTTTGAGGCATCTGGGGCCGCGGGCGTTCATTGCACGTAAATGCAGGTCGACACTGTGCAGCTGCCTCTCTGGCCGGTCACCGTGATGAACTTGATGACCGAGCCGGCCGGCACCTCGATGTTGATGGGCTTCTCCGGATAGGTTTGGCTTTGGAAGCTTTCGTCCTTTTTCAGTTCCTGAGGCGCATTGCCCTTCTGGATGACTTTGATCAATGAGCCTGACTTGTTCCAAACCTCGGCTGTGGTGACTGCCACGGCCGGGGCAGGGCTCGCTTCGACAGGCAGGACCGGAACCTCCCCATCGGGAAGCGTCAGCGACTCCGCGTTCGCGACCTGTTGCAAAAGGGCCAGAAGCAGTGGGGGCAGGTAGGTCGAATGCCATGTTTTCATTTCAGATCCTCTTCTGCGAAGGGCGACATCAGGTGTCCGGCGAACCGCTGCATTTGTTTTATCTTCGTGTTCGAAACCTGTCACCTGTAAGAACTGTCAGGTGTATGAAGCATCGAATGCTTTGGAATCAAACGGAACAGAAAAATAATTATTCGAAATAACTTATTTTGAAAGGCGGTGACGGTTATTCCGTTTTCGTTTCAAACAGTCGGCTTTGCGGGTGGACAATGTTCAATTGTCGAACCATCCTGAGTGCCGTGAGTTTCCAGGAGGAAACTTGCTCTCATCGGAAGATACTTAACCAACGATTAAGGAAATCTCGTTATGTCGAGCATTAATGGCACTTATGTAAACGCTAACGCTGGCGCCAAACTGACGATTACCGATGGCAACGACTCCAACGGCACCTTCAGCGGCCGGTTCAGCCAGAACGGCGTGAACTATGACATCGCATACGGGCACTACCACTTCCAGAACAGCACCGGCCAGCCTACGATCATCACCTTCGCGGCCCTCAATGACGGCACCGGCTATCAGGCCTGGACACTGTTCTCGCCGGACCACAACTACTCGAAAGTGCGCGCGGTGGGTTCGCGCAACAACTTTGACGGCGATGTGGTCGGTCTGGCCGGGGAGTTCGTGAAACAGTAAAACACGCTGCAAGTAAAAAAGCCGATGCATGAAAGTGCATCGGCTTTTTTGTTTTGATTCACCAAGTGGCAACTATTCATTTCGTATTAGTTGTCCCCGCTTCTTGGGCCGCCCGTAAAACACATGCCTTGGATGAATACTTTTCATGCCTCAAAGGCATGCGGTTTTCCATCCTCCGCTACAGCCCTTGCCGGACGTGGCCTTGGCGGAAATGACCGTTTTTTATATTCCATATCCGTCTATTCATAACATCAAAGATTACTTTCGGAGATAAGCGACTGGCCCAATCATTGGGTCGTCGATCCGCCGTGGGGGATTCAACAAACGGCTGTCGGCAGCTTTGGCAGAACGAGAACGCAAAGAGACCGCAGGGAGTGAATCAATGGGCAATGTCCAGACCGCCGCCGCACAGGAGGTGCTGTGGCGCCAGGCGCCGAGCGGCGAATTGGTCGGTCTCGGCCGGCCTCACCGGGTGCCGCTGGGGCAGTTGCGTCTGCAGCGCTCGCCCAAAGGCATCCTGAGCCGGCGCGAAACGATCCTGCTCGGCGTGCTGGCGCTGGTGGTGCATGGCGCGGTGATCTACTGGGTCGGCCGGCAGCCGACCCCGGCGCTGCCGGTGGTGCCGCCGCAGGTCCCGCCGATGACCATCGAGTTTTCGCGTCCCGCGCCGCCGGCGCCTCCAGTGGTCGAGCCACCGCCGCCGGCGCCCGTGGTCGAACCGCCTCCGCCGGTGGAAGACGAACTGGCGGTGAAGCCGCCGCCGAAAAAACCGGTGCCGAAGCCGATTCCGAAACCGGTCGCCAAGCCCGTGCCCAAGCCTACGCCCAAGGCAGTCGAGCAACCGCCGGCACCGCCGCAGCCGGCTGCCCCGGTCGCGGCACCTGCGCCGCCCGCGCCGCCTGCGCCCGCACCGGTCACGCCGGCCTCGGCCAACGCCGCGTACCTGAAGAACCCGGCGCCGGAATACCCGTCGCTGGCCCAGCGCCGCGGCTGGGAAGGCACCGTGCTGCTCAGGGTGCACGTGTTGGCCAGCGGCAAGCCGGGCGAGATCCAGATCCAGAAAAGCAGCGGCCGGCAACAGCTCGACGACGCGGCGCTGGAGGCCGTGAAGCGTTGGAGCTTCGTGCCGGCCAAGCAGGGCGATGTCGCCCAGGACGGCTGGGTCAGCGTCCCCATCGATTTCAAGATTCACTGAACCGAAACCAAATTTGCGCGAAACGTTTATACGAGGGAATGCATCATGACGTTACTGGCCTCTCCACTGGAATCCATCGAAAGCGCAGTGATCTGGCTGCTGGTGGCCTTTTCCGTCGCCACCTGGGGACTGGCGCTGCTCAAGGCCGTCCAGTTCGGCCGGCTGAAGGCGCAGGACCGCAGGTTCCACAAGCGGTTCTGGGCGGCGTCGAGCCTGGATTCCGCCGCCGAGCTGAGCGAGACCCAGCCCGGCGCCGCCGCCCGGGTGGCCCAGGCCGGCTATGCGGCGATCCAGGTGGGCGAGGCGCCGGCGGCGGATCTGAGCCAGGCGATCAACCATCAGGATCGCCTGGAGCGTGCCTTGCGCCAGCAGATCGTGCGCGAGCGCCGCTCGCTGGAGACCGGTCTGGCGGTGGTCGCGAGCATCGGCAGCACCTCGCCGTTCATCGGCCTGTTCGGCACGGTGTGGGGGATCATGGAAGCGTTGAAGGGCATCAGCGCGGCGGGGTCGGCGAGCCTGGAAACGGTGGCCGGGCCCATCGGTGCGGCCCTGGTCGCCACCGGCGTGGGGATCGCCGTCGCCGTGCCGGCGGTGCTGGTTTACAACTATTTCCTGCGGCGCCTGAAGCTGACCGCGGCGGATCTGGACGACTTCGCCCATGACTTCTACAGCCTGGCGCAGAAGAGCGCGTTCCGCGTGCTGATCCACCCGACCGCCCAGCGCCCCGCGGTGGCCGGCGGCGCGGCGAAAGTGAAGGAGGCGTCCTGAGATGGCCTTCTCCACGCAAGACAGTGACGAGGTGCTGAGCGAGATCAACGTGACGCCGTTGGTGGATGTGATGCTGGTGCTGCTGGTGGTGTTCATCGTCACCGCGCCGCTGCTGACCAACGCGATACCGATCAACCTGCCCAAGACCGAAGCGGTGGCGCCGGTGGAGCAGAAGGATCCGCTGGTGGTGAGCATCGACGGGGCCGGCAAGCTGTTCATCAACAAGGATGAAATCCAGCCCGACCTGCTGGAGTTCAACCTCAAGGCCGCCAAGGCCAAGGATCCGGAAGTCCGCGTGCAGCTGCAGGCGGACGACGGCGTGAACTACGGCGAAGTGGCGCGGGCCATGGCGTCGATCGAGCGGGCCGGGATCACCAAGCTGTCGGTGATCACCGCACGGTGAACGAATATCGATTTTTGCGGGGCCGTCTCCTTGGCAGGGTGCGGCCCCTTTTTTGTCTTCAGCAGCAAGCTATGAGCTGCAAGCCGCAAGTAGGAGCCGCTTGCAGCTCGCAGCTCGCAGCTTGAGGCTTAAATCTAACTTTACGTTATTAATAAATAGCTTCTTATTCCTTAACGAATATAACTCCCGTCCCTATACTCGATCAGGAACAGACACGACGCAGGAGAGCATCCCCATGCGCAACGAATCAATCCGTTACCTGATTGTGCCGGGCTGGCAAGGATCGCCAGAGGATCATTGGCAGACCCACTGGCAGAACAGTCTGCCCAACAGCGCGCGGGTGGAGCAGGCCGATTGGCTGACGCCCCGGCGCGAGGATTGGGTGGCGGCGCTGGCCGAGGCGATCGCCGCCGACAGCACGCCGGTGATCCTGATCGCGCACAGCCTGGGTTGCATCACCGTTGCCCATTGGGCGGCCAACGCGCCGTTGCAGGCCCTGCGTCAGGTGCGCGGCGCGCTGCTGGTCGCGCCGGCGGATGTCGAGCGTCCGGCGTGCGTGCCGGCCCTGCGCAACTTCGCGCCGATCCCGACCGGCCTGCTGCCGTTCCCAAGCCAAGTGGTGAGCTCCGACAACGACGCCGCCGTCAGTGCCACCCGGGCCCTGGAGCTGGCGCGCAACTGGGGCGCCGAGGCGGGGATCCTCGCCGGGGCCGGGCACATCAATGTGAAGTCCGGCCATCGGCGCTGGGAGCAGGGATTCGCTTACCTGTACCGCTTGCAGAGCCGCATGGAGCATCACGCCCGGCGGCGCGCTTGACCCCTTCTTTCCATTCTTGATCGCCCCCGTCTCCCGGCGGTTCTGGGCGGGAGTCTGCCATGAGTCTCGAGACCTTCGGTCAGCCGTTGCTGACCTTTCCCGATGCGGAAAAAAGCCCCCTGAGCATCCGCGCCAAGGCGCTGGTGTTCGTCGATCCGCGCTCGCGCCGGTTGCGCGAGCACATGAACCAACTGGCCCCGCGTTCGGTCTCGGTGCTGATCCGCGGCGAAACCGGCACCGGCAAGGAACTGCTCGCCCGGCACATCCACCGCGCCAGTGACCGCAGCGGCCTGTTCGTGTCGGTCAACTGCGGGGCGATCAGCCCGACCTACGCCGACGCCGAACTGTTCGGCTATGCCGCCGGCAGCTACACGGGGTCGGCCAGCAGCCGCGCCGGCTGGTTCGGCTCGGCCAACGGCGGCACCCTGTACCTGGACGAAATCGGCGACTTGCCGCTGCCGATCCAGGTCAAATTGCTCGCCGCCCTGGAAAACCACGAAGTCACCCGTGTCGGCGCCCATCAGCCGAGCCCGGTGGACGTGCGCCTGGTGGCCGCCACCAGCATCGACCTGGCGCAGGCGGTGGCGGCGGGGAAATTCCATGAGCGGCTGTTCCATTACCTCAGCGAAGGCCATCTGGAACTGCCGGCCTTGCGCGAGCGGACCGGCGACATCCTGTCGCTGGCCGAATACTTCCTCGGCATCTACAGCCAGCGTCTGGACCTGCCGGTGCCGCTGATCAGCGAGGCAGCGCAGGAAGTGTTGGAGCGGCACAGTTGGCCGGGCAATACCCGGGAGCTGGAGAACGTCATTCACTTCGCGTTGCTGGTGAGCACGGGCGACGAAATCCTGCCCGAACACCTGAACCTGCCCGAGGCGTCCGGGTTGCTGGCCCAGCTTGAGCGCCATGTGGCGGGCACCGGCATCGGCGGGACGCCCGACGAGCGCAAGGCATTGAAAGGCTTGCTTTTGCGTCTGGCGGAAGGGTTGTGAGCGTTTTGTTCAGTATGAACAAAATGGAATATGAAGCTGAATAAACGTTATTGTCCGGGAATAAAAAATCCCGGTATTGTCCGCTTCACGCCAGCGATAGCACATCACTGGCACTTGTATTCAATGCCGTCGTCGATGACGACCATGACTTTCGATAAGGACACTGCATGAAAAAGGTTCTGCTGTTTTCCGCATTGGCGGCTGCCCTGACCGCATCCCTGGCCCAGGCCGGCGAGAAACTGGTGGTGGCGGCCACGCCGATCCCCCACGCCGAGATCCTCGAGCTGATCAAGCCGACCCTCGCCAAAGAAGGCGTGGATCTGGAAGTCAAAGTCTTCACCGACTACGTGCAGCCGAACGTGCAGGTGGGCGAGAAGCGCCTGGACGCCAACTACTTCCAGACCAAGCCTTACCTGGACAGCTTCAACGCCGGCAAATACAAGGACGACAAGGCCAAGTACCTGGTGACCGTGGAAGGCGTCCACGTCGAACCGTTCGGCGGCTACTCGAAGAAGTACAAATCGCTGGCGGACCTGCCGAACGGCGCGACCATCGCGATCCCGAACGAAGGCAGCAACAGCGGCCGCGCCCTGATCCTGCTGCAGAAGGCCGGCCTGATCGAGCTGAAGGATCCGAAGAACGCGCTGGCCACGCCGAAGGACATCGCCAAGAACCCGCACAACTTCAAGTTCAAGGAACTGGAATCGGCCCTGCTGCCGCGGGTGCTGAACGAAGTCGACCTGGACATGATCAACACCAACTACGCGTTGGAAGCCAAGCTGAACCCGACCAAGGACGCCCTGGTGATCGAAGGCGCGGACTCGCCTTACGTGAACTTCCTGGTGGCCCGTGAGGACAACAAGAACAGCGACGCGATCCAGAAGCTGGCCAAGGCCCTGACCAGCCCTGAAGTGAAGGCGTTCATCGAGAAGAAGTACAACGGCGCGGTATTGCCGGCGTTCTGATCCGACGCAGCAGCACCCCCTTCAAGGTGTGAAAACGCCGACGGCCAGCGATGGTCGTCGGCGTTTTTGTTTGCGCTGGATACTGTGGCGAGGGAGCTTGCTCCCGCTGGGCTGCGCAGCGGCCCCAAACCGGGCAACCGGCCGACTCGGGGCGAAGGCGTCGGCCGGATTCGCGACTGCTGTGCAGCCGAGCGGGAGCAAGCGCCCTCGCCACAGGGCCTAGGCGAGCCCCGTCTTCAGCGCCCTGCGCAACGCCACCAGCAGTTTCACGATGTCCTGCGGATCCAGCCGCTGCGGCACTTTTACGTCAGCCATGTTTTCTTCCTTGTAATGGTTTGGCCCAGGGAGTCTGGCCAAAAGCTGTGCGTCCTTGGAGGGGCAATCTCAAAAAAAGATCCTTCCTACAGCGGTGGGGAAAATAGCTTTCTTCACTTGCCCCGGTAAACCCGTCGATTAGTTTTTTGTGTGATATCAATATGCTTTATCGGTATTTAAATTATTGTTTTTATACCGATAAAGTCGGTGCCTGCAGGACGGCCACCCGCTGTCCATGGATTGCACCACCGTCGCTTACCGAGCGGCGTCAGGACGTTTCATGACCTTCGATTACGCGTTTATCCTCAGCACCCTGCCGGCCTTCCTGAGCGCCGTGGGCGTGACCCTGCAGGTCGGCCTGATCGCCATCGGCACGTCGTTGGCCGTGGCGCTGCTCAATGCGGCGCTCCTGGTCTTGCGTGTGCCCTACCTGCCAAAGGTCATCGCTCTCTACGTGGAACTGGCCCGCAACACGCCGCTGCTGATCCAGCTGTTTTTCGTCTACTTCGCCTTGCCGGCCGTGGGGGTTCACGTTTCCGGTTTCGCCGCCGCGATCATCACCCTGACGTTCCTCGGCGGCGCCTACCTGACCGAGGTGCTGCGCGCCGGCGTCGAAGCGGTGCCCAAGGGGCAGATCGAGTCGGGCCGTTCCCTCGGGCTGTCCGACCTGCAAGTGCTGCGCTACGTGATCCTGCCGCAGGCGGGAATCCTCAGCCTGCCGTCGCTGTTCGCCAATTTCATTTTCCTGCTCAAGGAAACCACGGTGGTGTCGGCCGTGGCGGTGCCGGAACTCCTCTACACCACCAAGAGCTACATCGCCCTCTACTACAAGACCTACGAAATGCTCGCCGTGCTGACGCTGATCTGCGTGCTGCTGTTCCTGCCGCTGTCGCTGCTGCTCGGCCGTCTGGAAAGGAGGCTGCAACATGGCCAGTTCGGGTCTTGAGCTGCTGTGGGTGTCGTTGCCGCAACTGGCGGCCGGCGCCGGGCAGACCTTGTCGATCTCGTTGCTGAGCATCGCGGTCAGCACCGTCGGCGGCGTGCTCTACGGCGTGCTGTGCACCCTCGGCGTGAAATGGCTCAACGCGGTGCTGCGGATCTACCTGGAGCTGTTCCGGGCGATTCCGGTGCTGGTCTGGCTGTACCTGCTGTTTTTCGGCCTGCCGATTTTCTTCGGCCTGAGCGTGCCGGGCTTCTGGTGCGCGGTGACGGTGCTGTCGCTGTGGGGCGCCAGCGAAGTCGGCGAGGTAGCGCGCGGCGCATTGCGCTCGTTGCCCCGCGGGCAGCGCGAGGCCGGGCTGTCGCTCGGTTTCAACACCTTGCAGCTCTACGCCTACGTACTGATGCCGCAGGCGCTCAAGCGCATGACGCCGCCGACCATCAACGTCTACACGCGCATCGTCAAGACCAGCTCCCTGGCGGTGCTGATCGGGGTGGTGGACGTGATCAAGGTCGGCCAGCAGATCATCGAGCGCACCTACGAATCGGTGCTGATCTACGGCGCGCTGTTTCTGTTCTTCTTTTTCATCTGCTACCCGCTCTCGGCCGCCTCCCGCGTGCTGGAGCGGCGCTGGGCCCACGCATGAGCGCATCCACCGCTTTGCAGGGCCCGCACCCCGCCCGAGATTTTCTTTGCGAACCCGCAGACCGCACGCGCGCAGCCGTTCCTGGAGAAGTTCTCCCACGCCGAGGCCTGGCCTTCGGCGACGTTGCCCAAAACGACTCAGACCAAGGAACTGTCATGAAAACTGCCAAATCGCTGTTCGTACTGCCCCTGCTCGGCCTCGCGCTGCTGGCCGGCTGCAACAAATCCGAGGAACCGGCCAAGCCCAAGGTCGCCAGCGAGAGCGCTGCGCCCGCCGGTTACCTGGACAAGATCAAGGCCCGCGACAAGCTGATCGTCGGTGTGTTCACCGACAAGCCGCCGTTCGGCTTCGTCAACGAGACGGGGCGCTACGTCGGCTTCGACACCGACATCGGCCGCCGGCTGGCCAAGGACCTGCTGGGCGACGAGAACAAGATCGAGTTCGTCGCCGTGGAGCCGGCCAGCCGGATCCCGTTCCTGCAAAGCGACAAGGTCGACCTGATCCTGGCCAACATGACCGTCACCCCGGAGCGCAAGGACGCGGTGGACTTCACCAACCCGAACCTGCGGGTGGCGGTGCAGGCGCTGGTGCCCGAGGGCAGTGCGGTGAAGAAGCTCGACGACCTGGCGACCCGCACCACCATCGTCACCACGGGCACCACCGCCGACATCTGGCTGACCAAGAACCACCCGGACTGGAAACTGCTCAAGTTCGAGAAGAACACCGAGTCGCTGCAGGCCCTGGCCAGCGGTCGCGGCGACGCCTACGCCCAGGACAACCTGGTGCTGTTCAGCTGGGCCAAGCAGAACCCGGGCTACCGCGTGCTGGACGAAAAGCTCGGCGCCGAGGCCCCGATCGCGCCGGCGGTGAAGAAGGGCAACATCGAGTTGCGCGACTGGGTGAACGCGGAACTGGCGAAGCTGGGCGAGGAGAAGTACCTGCTCAAGCTGTACGACCAGTACGTGCGCAAGGAACTGAGCGACGACACCAAGCCTGAGAGCGTGATCGTCGAAGGCGGCAAGTGGCAGGGCTGAGCGCCTGACCGAAACCTTGTGGCGAGGGAGCTTGCTCCCGCTTGGCTGCGCAGCGGCCATCAATGAGGCGACCTGATTTTCCTGATTCACCGGGTCGTAGGGTTTGGGGCCGCTGCGCAGCCCGGCGGGCGCAAGCGCCCTCGCCGCGGGCTCAATCCGGCCAGTGCCACGCCGGCTCGTCCAGCATCCGCTGGCCGACGACGCCGGTCTGGCCGAGGGTCTTCTCCAGCACGATGCAGTTGCAGTCCGGATCTTCCTGCAACGCCGAGATCAGCCGCCGGGCGTGGGACACCACCCACACCTGACAGTCCTGCGACACGCGGATGATCAGGCGCGCCAGCGCCGGCAGCAGGTCCGGGTGCAGGCTGGTCTCCGGTTCGTTCAGCACCATCAGCGACGGCGGGCGCGGCGTCAGCAGCGCCGCGACCAGCAGCAGGTAACGCAAGGTGCCGTCCGACAGCTCCGCCGCCGACAGCGGCCGCAGCAACCCTTCCTGATGGAACTCGATGGCGAAGCGTCCGCCGGCCAGCGGCGCGATCTCCAGGCGTGCGCCGGGAAACGCGTCGCTGACCGCTGCCCGCAAGGCGTCGGGGTCGCCGATCTCGATGATGGTGCGCAACGCCGCGGCCAGGTCCCGGCCGTCGTGGTGCAGCACCGGCGTACGGGTGCCCAGTTGCGGCTGGCGCGCCGGGGCGTCGGCGTCGCTGCGAAAGTGGTCGTAGAAGCGCCAGCGGCGGATGAACTCGCGCATCTGGAACACCTCCGGCGAGGTGCGCAGGCTGCCGACCTGATCGAACAGGCTGTCGAAGGTCGGCGTGTGCTGGGCCAGCACGTCCCAACGGCGGCCCTCGCGGGCGCGGATCATCGGGCCGTCGCGGTCCACCAGCAGGCTGGCCGGGCGATGGAAGGGCCCGGCCCAGATGCACTCCC
>NZ_JBIVHR010000006.1:0-80 GCF_044749305.1 Pseudomonas sp. NPDC089534
TTTTAGTCCCGCCCACCCCTTCAAGTCTAAACATACAAGCTTGCCTGCAAGCGATGAGGCCGGCACTGCCGACATCTCTG
>NZ_JBIVHR010000006.1:179-9041 GCF_044749305.1 Pseudomonas sp. NPDC089534
GTTGCCTGACCCACCGCCATCGCCAGCAGGCTGGCTCCCACAGGGGATCCCGGCTGTCCGCAGGATCCCTGCACACCACAAAAACTTGTGGGAGCTGGCTTGCCAGCGATGAGGCCATCACAGCCGGCATCTCTGTTGCCTGACCCACCGCCATCGCCAGCAGGCTGGCTCCCACAGGGGATCCCGGCTGCCCGCAGGATCCCTGCACACCACAAAAACCTGTGGGAGCTGCGGTGCGACGACTCGACTTGCCAGCGATGAGGCCGGTACTGCTGGCATCTCAGCCGCCGCCCATGCCTTCAGCTGAAAACGACGACCCCGCCCGGCAGTTCGGTGCATTTGACGCCGTAGGCGTCGCGGATCAGCAAGGCCACGCCGGCCAGTTGATCGAGGCTGAAGCGGGCCTGCACCCGGCGCTGGCCCAGTTCGCGGTTGAGCAGCAACAGCATGCCGGGCCGGTAGCGGTTGATCTCGTCGATCATCTGGCTCAGGGTCGCGCCGTTGAACACCAGCACCTTTTGCCGCCAGTTCATCACCGCTGCGGTGTCGACGCTCTGCACGTTGCCCACCTGCTGCGCGTCCCAGGTCAGTTGCTGGCCCGGTTCCAGGCGCACGCTGCGGCCTTGCAGATCCACCTCCACCGCACCGTCGAGGCAGGTCACGCACACCTGCCGATCAAGGTTGCGCAGGTTGAAGCGCGCCCGGCTGGCCCGCAGCCAGCCGCTGCCCGCCTGCATCGCCAGCGGCTGGCGGGCGGTCTGCACTTCGACCTCGCCGCTGAGCAACTCGAACCCTTGCGCGCCGTCCTCCGTCGCCCGCTGGTTGATGCGGGTCTGGGTGTTGAGCTCCAGGCTCAGGCCCTCGGCCGGTTCGAACCGGCGCTGCTCGCCGACCTCGGTGATGTAGTCGGCCCCGATCCCGGAAAAGCCGCCCGGCACCGTCCCGCGCACCAGCACGAACGCCGCCGACGCCGCGATGGCGCCGCCGAGGAACGCCCGCCGGCCGAAGCGCCGGGGCGCCTGCAAGCCCTCGGCCGCCGGTTGCAGCAAGTGCCACAAGGCTTTGCAGTCCTCGAAGGCGCGGGCATGTTCGGGGCTTTGCGCGCACCATTGGCGCAGGGCCCGGGCGTCGGCGACCGTGGCGCGGCCCGAGGTCAGCAGGATCAGCCAGTCGCGGGCTTCGCTCTGCAGACGTTCGCAGGCCTGTGGCTCGGCAGGTGTCAGACGGAGGATGTTCAAACGCGCAGGTTCTCAACGGGTTGATCGGGACTCGTGGATCGGAGCTCTACTTTCAAGACGGTTTTCCGGCCCCGCGACCGAACCGCTGAAACACTTTTCTTTCCAGTTTCGCCGCGCAGTGCCCCAGCGCAGCCTTGATTTCCTTCTCGACCATGCGCGTGGAAATGCCGAAGCGCTGGGAGATCTCCAGGTGCGGCGCCTCCTCCAGCCGCGCGGCGATGAAGATCCGCCGGCGCCGGGCCGGCAGCTCATACAGGGCACTGAGCAGCGACTGGATTTCCTTCTGCCCGCCCACCACCCGCGCCGGGTCGAGGGCTTCGTCGCTGATCTGCAGCAGCTCCTCGACCTCGCTGCCGGTGAGCAGCCGGGCATCGGCCTGGCGGCGGTCGGCGGCGATGTTCAGCGCCATGCGGTAGAGGTAGGCGTTGGGCCGCTGGAGATCCGGCGGCGTCTCCATGCGGTCCACCCGCAGGTAGGTTTCGTGCAGCACGTCGTTGGCCAGGTCCTCGGAACCGAGACGACGGCGCAGGCGCACCCGGAAGTCGTCGTAGGACGTCAGGAACAGCTGGAGCATCGAACCTTGTCCGGCGTCTTTCATCCCCCGGAGACTCCTTCCCATCTGGTGCAATCCATGCGTTTTCCTGTGTCTTTCTTGTCCATGGTTTCCGGCAACAGCAGCAGCGTGACCGGTTGGCGCAAGGCGCCGGGTGTCGGGCGCCCGATGCTCAAGCGCTGAAAGCTGTCCACCAGCGCCGCGTCCCGCCGCACATCGCCGGTGGAGGTCACCAGGCGGTTGTGCTGCACCACCCCGTCGCGGCCGATCCACAACTGCAGCACCGCCCGGTAACTGCCCGGACGGGTGAGCGGCGAACGGCACAGCTTGCGCTCGATGGCCGCCTGCACCGCCGTCGCGTAGCTGCGGTTGACCGCGCCGGACGCCGCCGGTGCGTTCTGCGCCGCCACCGTCACCTCTTCGACCTGCGCCACCTGCAGGGTGAACGCATCGGCGCGGGCGTACTTGGCCATCAGGCCGCTGCCGCCGAGCAGGTGGCGCAAGGCGTCGGCCGCGGTGAACTCACCGTCCACCGCCACCGAACGCCGGCCCCGGCTCAGTTGGCTGTCGACCAGCACCGCCATGCCCGTGGCGCGACTGAACCGGTCGAGGGCCGAGGCCAGGTCCTGGGCCGGGATGTGCAGCGTCATGCGCAGCGGCTCGGCCTTCGCCCCCAGCGCCAAGAGGCCCAGCAACAGGCCCAGGCAGGCCTGGCGCAAAGGCGCTGAACGCACAAAACCGCCCTTGGCATGGCCTCGCTGCACGGCTGACGCACCCCTGAAAACCGTCATCCTGAGGGCTGTTTATGAATCTGGTGTGACGGACGGTGCAAAAAAACCATCACGGGATCGCCGCCGGCCTTGCAGTAGACTCAGGCTCCAGAACGGCCCTCGTCGGGCCGGCCAGGAGGCCAGCATGAAATCACTGTGGAAAATCGTTCTGGGCGGGTGCCTGCTCGCCGCCTTCGGCGCCGCGCAGGCCGAACAGCCGCCGGGCTGCATCGACGTGACGGTCGGCGGCTACAAGGCGCCGAACTACGATTGCCTGAGCCAGCAGATGGGCAACAACCCCGAAGGCGCCAAGGCGGCGCAGAAGAACCGCGAGGCGATGAACGTGCCCGTCGACAAGCGGCCGCCGAACCAGGTGGGCCTGGCGACGCCGGCCGCCACCGCCACGCGGATGGGCAACACGTTCGGCAACTCGGTCAAGCCGCAGCGGCCACCGGCCGGCCAATGAACCCTGTGGCGAGGGGGCTCGCTTGCGCCGGGATGCGAGAAAGCCCCGCGCATTCGTGGATCACTCGCTGGGCTCCTGGCGGAAACTCACCGCCAGCCGGTTCCAGCTGGTGATGGTGTTGATCGCCATGGTCAGGTCCACCAGTTCACCCTCCGAGAACTGGTCCCGCGCCTGCTGGTAGACGGCATCGGTCACCTGGCTTTCGGACAGCAGCGTCACCGCTTCGGTCCAGGCCAGCGCCGCCCGTTCGCGCAGGCTGAAGAAGCCGCTGTCGCGCCACACCGCCACCGCATACAGACGCCGCTCGCTCTCCCCGGCCCGCCGCGCCTCCACCGAGTGCAGGTCGGTGCAGAACGCGCAGCCGTTGAGCTGCGAGGCGCGGATCTTGATCAGGTGCAGCAGCGGCGCCTCGATGCTCAGGCTGCCGGTCAGCGCCTCCAGGGCGATCATCGCTTTCATCGCCTTGGGCGAGGCGCTGTAGTAATCCAGGCGCGGGGACATGGGTAGGTCTCGGGCAGCAGAAGAGTGATTTCACGGTAAGCGCTGGTGCGCCAGGGTTACAGCCCCAATTCCACGGAAAACTGGCAGACCACTGAACCCGGACACACACTGACTCTGTGGGAGCTGGCTTGCCAGCGATGGCGGTATACCTGCTAACACCAATGCTGGATCCGAAGGCCCCATCGCTGGCAAGCCAGCTCCCACAGGGTTCTGCACCAATTTCGGGGATTTGCAATACGCAACTTCTGCCCCGCGTGCATTCGGAAGTAATCTGGTGGGCGCACAATCCGCCTCATTCGCCCCAGGAGCCCCGTCGGATGGAACTTCATGTCGTGATCAACGGCCGCAAGGATCTGGCCGGCCAGTTGTACCGACAGCTGCGCGGCGCCATCGAGTCCGGAAGGCTGGCCGCCGGCACCCAGTTGCCCCCCAGCCGCCTGCTGGCCGAACAGCTGGGGATCTCGCGCAAGACCATCTCCGACACCTATGCGCAACTGACCTACGAAAACTTCCTCACCGGCGTGATCGGCAAAGGCACCTACGTCAACGCCCGTCCCGCCGCCGTCCAGCGCAAACAGAGCCACACGGAACTGGCCGGCGCCGAGGTGATCGAGCGCTGGCGCAACCTGCCGGTGTTCCTGCGCCACCCGACCCTGGAAGGCTCGCTGCGCTACGACTTCATCGGCGGCGCCACCGGCAAGGGCCAGTTTCCCCAGGACGACTGGCGCCGCTGCGTGGCCCATGCCATGCGGCAGATGGCGACATCCAAGGGTTTCTACAGCCTGCCCGAAGGCTTGCCGGCGCTGCGCAACGCGATTGCCCGGCACATTGCGTTTTCCCGTGGGGTGAACTGCCAGGACGAAGACGTGGTGGTGTGCAACGGCGCCCAGCAGGCGCTGGACCTGATCGCCCGGGTGCTGCTGCAGCCCGGCAGCGTCGTGGCCATGGAAGACCCCGGCTACCCACCCGCCCGCCTGCTGTTCGGCACCCACGGCGCCAACGTGGTCGGCGTGCCGGTGGATGCCGAGGGGATTCAAGTGGAGCACATTCCCGACGGCACCCGGCTGATCTACGTGACGCCGTCGCACCAGTTCCCGCTGGGCATGCCGATGAGCCAGGCCCGGCGCGAGGCGTTGCTGGAGCGGGCCCACGCGCTCGGCGCCATCGTCATCGAGGACGACTACGACAGCGAATTCCGCTACGAAGGCCGGCCGACGGATTCGCTGCACAACCTCGACCGGCGCGGACTCGTCGCCTACGTCGGCACCTTCTCCAAGACCCTGCTGCCGGAGCTGCGGATCGGCTACGCGATCCTGCCGCCGGCGATCCTCGAGGCGGTGATCCGCGCCAAGCAGCTCACCGACCTGCACGCCTCCACCCTGCCGCAGTGGGCGCTGGCCAAGTTCATCGCCGAGGGCTGCCTGCTCAAGCACATCCGCCGCTGCCACACCGTCTATGCCCAGCGCCGCGAACGGATCCTGGCGCGCATGGCCACCGACCTGTCGCCGTGGCTGGAGGCGGTGCCGCCCAGCGCCGGGTTCCACATGGCGGTGTTCTGCAAGGTGCCGATGGATCTGCCGCTGGTCATCGAGCTGGCGAAAAAGGTCGAGGTCGGGCTCTACGCGATCAACGGTTTCTATGACCGGCAACCGCCCCGCGACGGCCTGTACTTCGGCTTCGGCGCCATCGAGACCCTGGACATCGACATCGCCCTGGACCGGCTGCGCGATATCTTGCAGCAAGTGGCCTGAGGGATTGGTCTAACCGTTTAACCGCCGATTGGTTATTGGTGATCCGGGGGCGCAGGCCTATTCTGCACAGGCCTTATCCCTCAATGGGCGGATGCGTCCGACCCGGTACAGGAGTGCGAGCCATGTCCAACCCCGTGATCAACACCGTCCAGGTGCAGGCCGCCGCCGGCCGCTCGGAAGAGCTGGGCAGGCAGTTGCAGAAGATCGTCGAGACCCTGCGCGAGACACCGGGCTGCGACTCGTACATGGTCGACCGCTGCCCCGAGGACAGCCAGCGCTGGACCGTCAGCGCCCACTGGCAGTCGGAAGCGGCGATGCAGGCGCATTTTAACCGCCCCGAGGCCCAGGGCTTCATCGACCTGATCGACAGCCGGCTGGCCAACAGCGTGGACTTCAACTCCTTTCCCATCGTCTAGCCCTGCAGGGCAAGCCCCTGTGGCGAGGGAGCTTGCTCCCGCTGGACTGCGCAGCAGGCCCCTGTTGGGCGCGCTTCGCACGCCAGCGGGAGCAAGCTCCCTCGCCACAAGGGCAAGTAGCGCCAACAGGTTTCGAGGTCGGCGATTGGTCTCCCGATCTTCCCGAACATTGGCCGTTTGATCGAACCGCCGCGCGAACTACTGTGATCACCGACACCCCCACTTCAACAGGTGATGCCCATGAAAGCCCTGCACGTGTTTACCGCCTTCGCCCTGCTCGCCGCCGGCCCGGCCTTTGCCCATGGCACGGACGAACCTTCCGAGAAGGTCACCGTCCTGCAGGATCAGATGCTCAAGAACGCCCCGGGCAAGAAAGCCCTGATGATCGAAGTCGACTACAAACCCGGTCAGTCTTCCATTGCCCACCGGCACGAGGGCACCGCCATGGCCTATGTGCTGGAAGGCGAGATCGTCTCCCAGGTCAAGGGTGAGCAGCCGGTCACCTACAAGAAGGGCCAATACTGGTACGAACCGGCCGGCTCCGAACACCTGGTGTCGAAGAACGCCAGCAAGACCCAGCCGGCGAAGCTGCTGGTGTTCATGGTATTGGCCCCGGACGAGAAAGTGCTGATCCCCCTGGAAAACTGATCGCTGTTGCGTCAGCCATAAATAAAAAGGCTCAAATCGTCGATTTGAGCCTTTTTATTTCCCGGGGCAATGACTCAGTCCTATTTAAAGCAAACAAGACTATTGGCCACCCGATAACTTCGCCGATTGGTCGTTTCATATTTGCGGTGCGGGTTTAGTCTGGTTCAACTGCCGTTCAGCGCGGCAACTTTAAACTCATCGAACCGAAGTTGTTTCACGGGAGAAACACCATGAAACTTGCGTTTGCCGCAACGTTATCGATCTCGGTACTGGCCTTGTCCGCCTGCTCGGTGCCCACGGCACCGTCCTCGGCATCGTCGCTCGACACACTGTTCACCCACCCCGTCGGCCGCAGCGGCGCCACCCAGGTGCCCAGCGGCGCCCATGTCTCCCTCGGCATCGTCTACAGCCCGGGCACCCAGACCAACCGCCAATACCTGCGCGACTACCAGGCCAACGCCGGCACCGGTTTCGGCCAGAGCCTGCTGGTGCAGCCGATCCACGACGCCTACGTCGCCACCTCGAAACCGGACATGGCCGTGGACTGGATGACCGCTTCGCTCAAACGCCGTTTCGGCTCGGTGACGGTCTACCCGGACATGCAGAGCCTGCGGGCGGCCAGGCCGGACGTGACGGCGATCATCGATACCCGCAGCCAACTGATCACCTCGCGCAGTTCCGACATCCGCACCGACGCCAGCGCCGACTTCTATGATGCGCAGTTCAACTACATCGGCACGGCAAAAGGCACCGATGCCAAGGCATTGAGTCCGTTGTGGGCCGACTACAAACGCACCGACGATATCGTGGCGGACATCAATGAACAGCAGGAAGTTCAAGTCCGGGCATTGCAGAAGTTTGACCGGTCGCTCAGTCAATTGTTGGGCGGTGCAGGAAACAGTGTATCGATGCTGGATGTTCGGCAGGCTCAAAAGTTGTATTGATTTCGGCAGCCCCATCGCCAGCAGGCTGGCTCCCACATGGGTTTTGCGTTGCAGGCGAATCCCTGTGGGAGCCAGCCTGCTGGCGATGAGGCCCGATCAGGCGACACCAATCATGCAGGCATAAAAAAGCCCCGCCTCTTGCGAGAGCGGGGCTTTCTCATTCAGCTACGGCTCAGGCCGGTTCCAGCTCGGCGTTGCGGGCCGAGGCGGCCGGGACGACCGCCTGGCCGCTCAGCGCGACGTCCAGCAGTTCGCGGTTGGCCACCGCGTACATGGCGTAGTCGGTGCCGCTGGCGGCACGGATTTCCACCAGCATGGCGCGCCAGCGTTCGATCATGGCTTCGTGCTGCTCCATCCACAGCGCCAGGCGGGTTTCCACCTCCTGGGAACCGTCGCCCTGTTGCAGGACGGAGATGGTGATCGCACGTTGCTGCCAGTCGACGTCGTCGCGGAACGCTTCGCGGGCCAGGGCCTGCCAGTTGTTCTCGACCGGCAAGGCGCTGATCTGCTGCATGTACCAGGTGATGTCCAGCGCGCTGCCCACGGCGAAGTAGGCCTTGGCCACGTCCGCCGGGTTCTGGCCGGTCACGTCGGAAGCCTCGATGATCGGCAGCAGGGTATACAGGTGCGAGGTCCCCGCCACCATGCGCGCCAGCAGCTCCGGCACACCGGCCTGGACATAGGCCTGATAACGGGCCTGCCAGGTCTCGCGGATTTCGCCGCTGAGCAGTTCGTCGAGCTTGAGGCCCAACTCCTTCAGGTGCGGACCGAAATGCGCGACGTCACGGGCAGCGTTCTGCTCGTTGCGGCGGGCACGCAGGAACCAGCGGGTGGCGCGGCGGCCCAGGCGCATCAGCTCGTCCATCAGCTCCAGCTGCACTTCGGCAGGCACCTGATAGTCCAGCGCTTCGATCTGACGGAACCAGTGCGGGAGGTGGAAGATGTCACGCACGATCACGTAGGCGCCGGCCACGTTCGCCGGGCTCATGCCGGTGGACTCCTTGAGCCGCTGAACGAAGGTGATGCCCATGTGGTTGACCAGGTCGTTGGCGATCTGGGTGCTGACGATCTCGCGCTTCAGGCGGTGACGGCGCATGGCTTCGGAGAACTTGTTGACCAGGGTCGGCGGGAACGCCGTTTCCATGTCGCGGGTCAGGTAGTCGTCGTCCGGCACCAGCGAGTTGAGCAGCTGCTCCTTGAGGTCGATCTTGCTGTAGGAGATCAGCACCGACAGCTCCGGACGGGTCAGGCCCTGGCCTTCGGCCACGCGCTCGGCCAGTTGCTCTTCGGTCGGCAGGAACTCGATGGCGCGATCCAGCTTGCCGCGGCCTTCCAGGTCGCCCATCAGGCGCTTGTACTCGGCGATCCGCGCGTAGGCACGGCGGGCCGCCAGGGACAGGGCCTGGGTCTGCTTGTAGTTGTTGCCCAGCACCAGGCCGCCGACTTCGTCGGTCATGCTCGCCAGCAACTGGTTGCGTTGCTTGTCGGTCATGTCGCCGTCCTGAATATCTTATTTGAGTAGTTTATTGATTTTGTGTTAGTGGTTGTTTATTTCTAGTTGTTCGGCGTTTTATT
>NZ_JBIVHR010000006.1:9051-105775 GCF_044749305.1 Pseudomonas sp. NPDC089534
ATGTCGCCGGCCTGAACCACTTCGTTCAGCAGGATCTTGATGTTCACTTCGTGGTCGGAGCAGTCCACACCACCGGCGTTGTCGATGAAGTCGGTGTTGGAGCCGCCGCCGTTGAGGCCGAACTCGACACGGCCCAGTTGGGTCATGCCGAGGTTGCCGCCCTCGCCCACCACTTTGCAGCGCAGTTCGTTGCCGTTCACGCGCAGCGCATCGTTGGCCTTGTCGCCGACATCGGCGTGGCTTTCGGTGCTGGCCTTGACGTAGGTGCCGATGCCGCCGTTCCACAGCAGATCCACCGGCGCCTTGAGCAAGGCGTTCAGCAGTTCGGTCGGGGTCAGCTTGTCGGCCTGGATGTCGAAGCGCTCTTTCATCTGCGGCGAGATGGCGATGCTCTTCGCGCTGCGCGAGAAGATGCCGCCGCCTTCGGACATGATGCTGGTGTCGTAGTCGGACCAGGCCGAACGCGGCAGGTCGAACATGCGCTGACGCTCGACGAAGCTGGTGGCAGGGTTCGGGTTCGGATCGATGAAGATGTGCATGTGGTTGAACGCGGCAACCAGTTGCAGCTTGTCGGACATCAACAGGCCGTTGCCGAACACGTCGCCGGCCATGTCGCCGATGCCGACCACGGTGACGCTGTCTTCCTGGACATTGATGCCGCGCTCACGGAAGTGACGCTGCACGCCGACCCACGCGCCCTTGGCGGTGATGCCCATTTTCTTGTGGTCGTAGCCGGCCGAACCGCCGGAGGCGAACGCGTCGCCCAGCCAGAAGCCGTAGTCGATGGCGATGCCGTTGGCGATGTCGGAGAAGGTCGCGGTGCCTTTGTCCGCCGCGACCACCAGGTACGGGTCATCGTCGTCATGGCGCACGACGTTGGCCGGCGGCACCAGTTTGCCGTCCTTCAGGTTGTCGGTGATGTCCAACAGGCCCGAGATGAAGATGCGGTAGCAGGCGATGCCCTCGGCCGCGACCTCGTCACGGCTGCCGCCCAGCGGCAGGCGACGCGGCAGGAAGCCGCCCTTGGCGCCCACCGGCACGATGACCGAGTTCTTCACTTGCTGGGCTTTCACCAGGCCCAGGACTTCGGTACGGAAGTCTTCTTCACGGTCGGACCAGCGCAGGCCGCCGCGCGCGACGTTGCCGAAGCGCAGGTGCACGCCTTCGACGCGCGGCGAGTAGACGAAGATTTCGAACTTCGGCACCGGCTTCGGCAATTCAGGGATCAAGTGCGGGTTGAACTTGAAGCTGAAGTACGACTTGTTCTGGCCGTTGGCGTCGGTCTGGTAGAAGTTGGTGCGCAGGGTCGCTTTGATCAGGTCCAGGTAACGACGCAGGATGCGGTCTTCGTTGAGGACTTGAACGTCGTCCAGCGCCGTCAGGATCGCTTGCTCCAGACGCAGTTGCTTGTCGTCCAGATCATCGCTGCCCAGTTTGCGCGCCAGGTAGAAGCGGGTCTTGAACAACCGGGTCAGTTCGCGGGCGATGTCGGTGTGGTTGTTCAGGGTGCTGGCGATGTAGCCCAGGTCGAAGCCCAGACGGATCTGCTTCAGGTAGCGGGCGTAGGCACGCAGCAGCGCCACGTCGCGCCACGGCAGGCCGGCGGTCAGCACCAGGCGGTTGAACGCATCGTTTTCGGCGTCGCCGCGCACGATGTGGACGAACGCGTCCTGCAGGGTGTCATTGAGCTGCTGGATGTCCAGGTCCATGCCTTCGGCCGCGGTGAACGCGAAGTCGTGGATCCAGAACTCGCGGCCGCTGTTGTGGCGCAGGCGATACGGGAACTCGCCCAGCACGCGCAGGCCGAGGTTTTCCAGGATCGGCAGGACGTCGGACAGCGCCAGCGGAGTATCGGCGTGATACAGCTTGCAGTGCAGCTCGCGCGGGCCCGAGGCCAGCGGCTGGTAGAAGCTCATGGCCAGCGGCTTCTTCTCGCTCAGGTTGAGCAGGTGCTGCATGTCGACCACGGCCGAGTGCGCCGCGAAACGCTCGCGGTAACCGGCCGGGAAGCCTTTCGGGAAGTCCGCCAGCACGTTGGTGCCGTTGGCTTCGCCGAAGGTCTCTACGGTCAGCGCGGCGTAGTCGTCCTGCCAGCTGCGGCAGGCCTGGATGACTTCGTTCTCCAGTTGCAGCGGGTCGATGTCGATGCGGTTTTTCGGGTCGACGCGCAGGATCAGCTGCACGCGGGCCAGCACGGACTCGGAGAAGAACGTCCAGAACTCGCAGTCGGTGGCCTTCAGGCGCTCCATCAGCACGTGCTGGATCTTCTGGCGCACTTCGGTGGAGTAGATGTCACGCGGCACGTAGGCCAGGCAGTAGCAGAAGCGGCCGTACGGATCCTTGCGCAGGAACACGCGGATCTTGTTGCGCTCCTGGATCTGCACGATCGACATCACGGTGCTGAACAGCTCGTCGACCGGGGTCTGGAACAGGTCGTCGCGAGGCAGCACTTCCAGCACCTGCGCCAGTTCCTTGCCCAGGTGGGCCTTGGACTGGAAGCCGGAGCGGCGCTCGATCTCCTCGACCTTGCGGCGGATGTACGGGATGGTGCGCACGCTTTCGCCGTACACCGACGAGGTGTACAGGCCCATGAAGCGGCATTCCTTGATGACGTTGCCGTCGGCGTCGATCTCGCGGATCGACACGTAGTCCGGGTAGGCCGGACGGTGCACGCGGCTCGGGTGCGCGGCCTTGGCGAAGGTCAGCAGCTTGGGTTCGCGCAGGTAGTTGACGGCGTAGTCTTCGATGCGCAGGTCGTCATAGGTCATGCCGGTGCGCAGCAGCTTGGTCAGGCCCAGGAAGGAGGCCGGGTCGTACTCGATGTGGCCGCCGTCGGCCTGGTCGGTGACCACGAACTCTTCGTAGCCGAGGAAGGTGAAGTGGTTGCCCACCAGCCATTCCAGGAAACTCTTGATCTCGCCCTTCTCGTCGCCGTCGACGGCGAATGCGCTGGTGTCGAGCTTGGTGAGGATCTCCTGCACCTTGGCCTTCATCGGCTCGAAATCGGCGACCGCGACGCGGACTTCACCCAGGACCTGCTCCAGTTCCTTGGTCAGCACATTCAGCTCGACCGCGTTGGCGCAGCGGTCGATTTCCAGGTACATCAGCGACTCGTGCTGCACGCCTTCGCCGGTGGTGCCCTTGGGCAGGATTTCCAGCAGCTCGCCCTTGTCGCCGCGACGCACGCTCAGCACGGTGGTCTGCAGGGTATGGATGCTGTAGCCGCGGCGGTTCAGCTCGGTGCGCACCGAGTCCACCAGGAACGGCAGGTCGTGGTGCAGCACTTCGACCGCGGTGTGGGTCGACTGCCAGCCGTGACGTTCGTAATCGGGGTTGTAGACGCGAACCTGAGGTTGCGCGTGGTCGAAGCGCTCAAGCAGGCGCCATGCGGAAAGCGTACAGCCAGCGAGGTCGGAGAGGCGACGCTGGGTCAGCTCGTCCAGGGAAATGATGCCGAAGAATTGTTCAGAGAACAGCGCCACTTGTGGCAGTGCCTGTTCACTGATGTGCTGCGCCAGTGCCGCTTGCAGTTGTTGCTGGATGTCGGCTTTTATGGCTGCGGTGAAGAACGCCATCTGTGGTACTCCGCTTGGGCTTGTTATTGATGGAAAGCGTCGCGTGCAAATCCCCTTTCGGGGCGTTCCGTCTCCCTGTTCCTGATTCTCGGGCAGAGGAAACAGGGTGACAGGTGGGTGAAGCTGGACGAGACACTCAGGTCACATTCACCTTCCATTGGATGGGCATCTGCAAAAACGACTGCCGGGCGCCGGCCGCGGGCCGTCGGCAATGCCTTTACGGGTGCCCATCCGTTGCGCAGCTTAATGGCTGCGACAATGTGACTGCTTGCAGCGCTGCGACATATTCGGTCATCGGCACGTAAACGGCGGCCTGCGCATCGGACAACACTAGCAGTCGCGTAGGAAAACGGCAGTCCAAGGGCAGGATTTGGCGCCGTTTCGTGCGGGAAATGACCCACCACCCGTCGAGCGGTCACGACACACGCTCTGACACTCGGACGAGCATAAATTCCCAGGGTTTGGCAGAATCGCGCCCCATCGCGACCGACATGCCCGCCGAGGCAGGAATCCCCCATGCAAATGACCACCGAACTGTTGATCGTCAACCCGTGCGACGACGAAGAAAACAACATGGCCATGCTGTGCTGCCACAGCAAGAAAGGCGAAATGTTCCTGATGAGCCGGTATCCGGACGAGGACGACCTGGAAATCACCCTGAACGACGAACCGTCGACCCTCGACGGCGTGAAGGTGACCCTGGCGTCGCGCCTGCTGAAGATCGAAATCGCGGCGGGAGACGCCGATGCGCTGAACGGTGACGACGTGATGGAAATCACCTTCAACCCGGACATGGTGGATCTCGACGAGGTCGAGCAGACCCTGAAGAACATTCTGGACGGCACCGGCACTTACATCCGCCAGGCCTGAAGTCGCCGGGACGGGCCCCATCGTCGGATCGCCGCCCGGGGCAAGCCCGCCCCCAGGATCTGTATTGCGCACATCTCCCTGTGGGAGCCAGCCTGCTGGCGATGGCGTCCGTGCAGACGCCATCGCCAGCAGGCTGGCTCCCACAAGATTTTGCGTGCGGCCGAAGCCCCCTTGATCCGACTTGCCCGCGATGGGCGGTCACCGTCATCCCCCGATGCGATTGTTACCCGGTCATTTCCCGCACTTTGCGCAAAATGCCGTTAGTCGCCACCCCCCGCGATGGATTAAAGTAACGCCCCCAGCCCCGGCGTTATCCGAACGCCTGCGGCCACCCTTTCCAGGAACAGTCACCGATGGAACATCGTGAAGCGCTGCTGGCGCTGCGAACCTTTCTTTCAACGCAGATCCTCGGCCAGGAAAAACTCATCGAGCGCCTGCTCATCGCCCTGCTCGCCGACGGCCACATGCTGGTCGAGGGCGCTCCGGGCCTGGCCAAGACCAAGGCGATCAAAGAGCTTGCCGAAGGCATCGACGCCCAGTTCCATCGCATCCAGTTCACCCCCGACCTGCTGCCGGCGGACGTCACCGGCACCGAGATCTACCGTCCGGAAACCGGCAGCTTCGTGTTCCAGCAGGGCCCGATCTTCCACAACCTGGTGCTGGCCGACGAAATCAACCGCGCCCCGGCCAAGGTGCAGTCGGCGCTGCTCGAAGCCATGGCCGAACGCCAGGTCAGCGTCGGGCGCAGCACCTATGAACTGTCGCCGCTGTTCCTGGTGATGGCCACGCAGAACCCGATCGAGCAGGAAGGCACCTACCCGCTGCCCGAAGCCCAGCTCGACCGCTTCCTGCTGCACGTCAAGATCGGTTTCCCGGATGCCGCCGTCGAACGGCGCATCCTCCAGCAGGCCCGCGGCGAAGCCCTCAACGGCGAAACCAAGCCTGAGCGGCGGGTCAGCCAGCAGGCGATCTTCGCGGCGCGCAAGGAAATCCTCGGGTTGTACATGGCCGACGCCGTGGAGGAATACCTGGTGCAACTGGTCATGGCCACCCGCAACCCGGCCAAGTTCGACCCGGAAATGGCCGAGTGGATCGCCTACGGCGCCAGCCCCCGCGGTTCCATCGCCCTCGACCGCTGCGCCCGGGCCCACGCCTGGCTCGCCGGACGCGACTTCGTCAGCCCGGAAGACATCCAGGCCGTGCTGTTCGACGTGCTGCGCCACCGCATCATCCTGTCGTTCGAGGCGGAAGCCGCCGGCATCGACCAGGACCGGGTGGTGCAGCGCATCCTCGACGTCGTCGCCGTCGCTTGACCGCCATGAACGCCCCCCTGCCGTCCGAACCGGGCATCCGCGTCAGCCTCGCCGAGCTGATCGAGATGCGTCACCGCGTCCGTGAGGTGCAGCTGTTCTCCACGCCGAGCCAGCGCAGCCCGCTGATCGGCCTGCACCATTCGAAGTTCCGCGGCCGTGGCGTGGACTTCGACCAGGTGCGGGTCTACCAGGCCGGCGACGACGTGCGCACCATCGACTGGCGCGTGACCGCCCGCACCCAGGAGCCGCACACCAAGCTGTTCCACGAGGAGCGCGAACGGCCGATCTTCATCATGGTCGAGCAGAGCCGGCGGCTGTTCTTCGGCTCCGGCCTGATGTTCAAGTCGGTGCTCGCCGCGCAGGCGGCGGCCCTGATCGGCTGGGCGGCGCTGGGCCACAACGACCGGGTCGGCGGGCTGGTGTTCGGCGACAACGAGCATTACGAAATCAAGCCCCGGCGCAGCAAGCAGAGCCTGCTGCAACTGCTCAACCGGCTAGTGCGCGCCAACCAGGCGCTGCACAGCGAACGCGAACCGGACCGCGATGCGTTCGGCGTGGCGCTGCGCCGGGCCCGTGAAGTGCTGCGGCCGGGCAGCCTGGTGATCGTGATCTGCGACGAGCGGGTGCTGTCCGACAGCGCCGAACAGCAGCTGAGCCTGCTGTCGCGCCACTGCGACCTGTTGCTGCTGCCGCTGTCCGACCCGCTGGACCATGCCCTGCCCGCCGCCGGGCTGCTGCGGTTCGCCGAACGCGGCGCGCAACTGGAGCTGGACACCCTCAACTTCGACCTGCGCCAGACCTACCGCGCCCAGGCCGAAGCGCGGATCGCCCGCTGGGAGCTGCTGGCGCAGAAGCTGCGGGTGCTGCTGATGCCCCTGAGCACCCAGAGCGAAATGGTCGAGCAGATGCGTGAGTTCCTCAACCCGCAGCGTCCGGGCAGCACCCGATGAACGGCCTCGAACAACTGCAGCCGCTGATGTCCCCGCCACCGGTCGCCTTCTGGCCGCCGGCGCCGGGCTGGTGGCTGCTGCTTCTGCTGTTGCCCCTGGCCGGTTTCGCCCTGTGGCGCCTGCGCCGGCTCATTCCCGTGAAGAAGCGTCCGATCGTGCGGGCCGAGCAACCGCTGGATCCGGTGCGCCTGGCCGCCCTCGCCGAACTGGCGCAGATGCCCAAGCCCTATGACGGCGCGCCCGCCGGCGCCTGGCTGCAGCAGCTCAACGGCCTGCTCAAGCGCCTGTGCCGCAACCACTACCCGAACAGCCACAGCCACACCCTCAACGGCCGCAAGTGGCTGGCATTCCTCGACAACCGCTGCCCCGCCGCCGGCCTGACCCGCTGGATGGTGCTGGTCGAAGGCGCCTACAAGCCCGAATGCAAGCTCGACGACAAGGCCATCGCCGGCCTGACCCAAGCGGTCGACACCTGGATCCGCAAGCATGTTTGAGTTCGCCTGGCCGTGGATCTTCGCGCTGCTGCCGCTGCCGTGGCTGATGCGCCTGGTGCTGCCGGTGGCCGACAGCGGCGAGCCGGCGCTGAAAGTGAGCTTTCTCGCCGACCTCGAAGGCCTCGCCCGCCGCCGGGCCCGGGCCAACCTGCCGGCCTGGCGGCAGCAGGCGCCGTTCCTGCTGCTGTGGCTGTTTTTGCTGATCGCCGCCGCGCGCCCGCAATGGCTCGGCGAACCGTTGCCGATCGCCGCCAGCGGCCGCGACCTGCTGGTGGCGGTGGACGTGTCCGGCTCCATGGACTTCCCCGACATGCAATGGCAGGGCGAAGACGTCAGCCGCCTGTCGCTGGTGCAGCATCTGCTCGGCGACTTCCTGGAAAGCCGCGACGGCGACCGGGTCGGCCTGATCCTGTTCGGCAGCCAGGCCTACCTGCAGGCGCCGCTGACCTTCGACCGCCGCACCGTGCGGGTCTGGCTCGACGAGGCGCGGATCGGCATCGCCGGCAAGAACACCGCCATCGGCGACGCCATCGGCCTGGCCCTCAAGCGCCTGCGGTTGCGCCCGGCCCAGAGCCGCGTGCTGGTGCTGGTCACCGACGGCGCGAACAACGGCGGCGAGATCGATCCGTTGACCGCCGCCCGCCTGGCCGCGAACGAAGGCGTGAAGATCTACCCGATCGGCATCGGCGCCGATCCCGAGTCGAGCGGCAGCACCGCCCTGCTCGGCTCGAACCCGACCCTGGACCTCGACGAACCGGCGCTCAAGGCCATCGCCGAGGCCACGGGCGGCCGCTATTTCCGCGCCCGCGACGGCCAGGAGCTGCAAGCGGTCAAGGACACCCTCGACCGCCTCGAACCGGTGGCCCAGCAACCGACCCAGGCCCGCCCGGCCCAGGCGCTGTATCAATGGCCGCTGGCGCTGGCGCTGCTGCTGAGCCTGCTGCTGGTGGTCCGCGAACTGTGGCCGGACAACCCGCTGCAACGCCTCTTCACCAAGGAACTGTATTTGCAAAGCCCGTTGCCTGACTGGCGCGCCCGCCTCAAGCGCCTGCGTCTGCGGAGGCGTCGATGATCACGCTCTGGCCGCACTGGTTCCGCCCCTGGTGGCTGTTGCTGCTGCCGCTGCTGGGATGGCTGCTCTGGCAACTCTGGCACCGGCAGAAACGCGCCGGGCGCTGGCAGATGATCCTGCCGCCGGCCTTCCATTCCACCTTGCTTCGCGGCGGTGGCGGGCGTGACAGCAAACTGCCGTGGATCGCCCTGGGCGTCGCCTGGCTGCTGGCCGTCGCGGCGCTGCTCGGGCCGAGCTGGGAACGGGTCGAGCAGACCAGCCAGAAACCCGCCGATCCTCTGGTGGTGCTGCTGGAGCTGACCCCGGAAATGCTCGCCACCGACTCGCCGCCGACGCGGCTCGAGCAGGCCCGGCGCAAGCTGTTCGACCTGCTGCAGGCGCGCAGCGACGCGCAGACCGCCATCGTGGTCTTTGCCGGCAGCGCCCACACGCTGGTGCCGCTGTCCGATGACCTGGCCACCAGCCGCAACCTGCTGGACGCGCTCAAGCCGTCGCTGATGCCGGAAAGCGGCCATCGCGCCGATCTGGCGGTGAATAAGGCGCTGGCCCTGCTCAAGCAGGGCGCCCTGGGCCAGGGGCGGATCCTGCTGATCGGCTCGTCGCTGTCGGAGGAGGAGCGCCTGGGCATTCGCCGTGCGCTGGGCGGGCAGTCCCCGCAATTATTGATGCTCGGCGTCGGCACCGCCGAAGGGGCGCCGATCGCCCAGGAAGACGGCAGTTTCCTCAAGGACGCCCAGGGCGCGATCCGCGTGCCGCAGCTCGACGGCCCCGGCCTCAGCGCGTTTCTAGGCTCCGTGGGCGGCGAGTACCACGGCGCCCGCCTGGACGTATCCGACCTGCGCGCCCTCGGCCTGCTCGACGGTCCGCGCAGCCTGCGCGACGACGGCCAGACCCTGCGCCTGGACACCTGGGCCGATCAGGGCTATTGGCTGTTGCTGCCGCTGTTGCTGCTCGCCGCGTGCGCCGGGCGCCGCGGCTGGCTGTTCTGCCTGCCGCTGCTGTGGTGCCTGCCGCAGCCCGGCTACGCGTTCGACTTCGAAGACCTGTGGCTGCGCCCGGACCAGCAGGGCCTGCACCTGCTCAAGCAGAAGCGCCCGGCCGAGGCGGCGAAGCACTTCGAGGATCCGCAGTGGCAAGGGGTGGCGCTGTACGAGGCCGGGGACTACAGTGGCGCCGCCCAGCGCTTCGCCGAAGGCAACGACGCCCGCGCCCACTACAATCGCGGCAATGCCCTGGCCAGGGGCGGTGAGCTGGAGGCGGCGCTGGATGCCTACGACCAGGCCCTGGAACGCCAGCCGGACCTGCGTCCGGCGCTGACCAACAAGGCGTTGGTGGAAAACCTGCTGAAACAGAAGAACGCTCCGCCGCCTGCCGAACCGGAGAAGCCGTCGACGCAACAGAGCCTGCCGGGCGATGAGCCGCCGCCACCGAGCGCACCACCGCCGGCGGTGACAAGCGAATCCCCGAGCGACACCGCGCCGCCGCAGTCGGCCAGCGAACCGCCGCCGACCGCCCCGCCGCTGCCGGGCGCCAACGAACTGCCGGACACCGAGCCGCAGGACGAACAGAACGCCACACCGCCGCTGCTGCGCCCCGCCGAAGAGAACCTCGAAGGCGAACAGCGCCAGGCGCTGGAACAATGGCTGGGCAAGATCCCGGACGATCCGGGCGAACTGCTGCGTCGCAAGTTCTGGTATGAACAGCAACAACATCAGGATCAGGAAAACATTCGATGACCCGTTTCACCGCTCTCTTGCTGCCCCTGCTGATCTGCACGGCCCCCGCCCAGGCGGCCGAGCTGACGGCCAGCGTGGATCGCAGTCGCCTGAACTCCGGCGAGACGGTCGAACTCACCCTCGAATCCAACGATGTCACGCAGTTCGGCAAGCCGGACCTGACCCCGCTGGAGCCGCTATTCGAAGTGCGCGGCACCCGTCAGGTCAACCAGTTGAACACCCTCAACGGCGACAACCGCGCCACCACGCGCTGGATCGTCACCCTGCTGCCGAAAAACAACGGCAGCGTGGTGATTCCGCCCCTGCAACTGGGCGATGCGCAGAGCCAGCCGATCACCGTGCAGGTGGTCGAGAGCGATGCCCGCGAGAGCGCCAACGCACAGGACCCGGTGTTCATCGAGGCCAGCCTCGACCAGAACAGCGTCTACGTGCAGGCCCAGGCGGTGCTGACCGTGCGCATCTACCATTCGGTGTCGCTGTACGACGACAGCAGCCTGACGCCGCTGCAGATCGCCGATGCGCGCATCGAACAGCTGGGCGACACGCGCACCTACGAGAAAGACATCAACGGCGTGCGCCACGGCGTGATCGAAATGCGGTATGCGATCTATCCGCAGCACAGCGGCCTGCTGACCATCGCGCCGCAGACCTTCAGCGCGACGCTGGTCGACACCCGGCCGGCCGGAGACGCCGCCCAGGGGCCGAAACCGGGCAAGCTGATGCGCATCAGCTCCGAGGGGATGGCGCTGACGGTCAAGCCCAAGCCGATCACCTACCCGGTCGATGCCCCTTGGCTGCCGGCCCGCAGCCTGACCCTGAGCGAGAGCTGGAACCCGGAGCCGGACCATCTTCAGGTCGGCGACTCACTGACCCGCAGCCTGACCCTCAAGGCCGAAGGCCTGGCCAGTTCGCAGCTGCCCGCATTGCCGGCCACCGAAGCCAACGGCTTGCGCCGCTACCCGGACCAACCGGTGCTCAACAACCAGAGCGGCGACCGGGGCCTGACCGGCAGCCGCGAGGAGCGCGAAGCGCTGGTGCCCAGCCGCAGCGGCGCCATCGAGCTGCCGACCGTGGACGTGGTCTGGTGGAACACCTTCGAAGATCACCTGGAACACAGCAGCCTGCCGGCGCGCACGCTGCAAGTGGCGAGCAACCCGAGCCTGCAGGTCGACACCCCGGCCGGCACGCAACCGCTCGGCGCGGCCGAGAGCGAGACGCTGTGGTGGTGGAAGCTCAGTACGCTGATCCTGGCGTGCACCACCGCCCTCGGCTTCGGCCTGTGGTGGCGGGCCCGCTGGCAACCGGCGATCCTGCGCGCTGCCCAGACCGGCCCGAGCCCGCGCACGCTGCTCGACGACATCAAGCGCGCCAGCCAGGCCAACGACCCCCACGCCACCCGCCAGGCCCTCGACGCCTGGGCCCGGCAGCAGCCGGAAACCCTGGCCGACATGGCCGCCCGCTTCGTGCCGCTGTCCGACGCGCTGGACGGCCTCAACGGCGCGCTCTACAGCGAATCCGGCCAGCACTGGCAAGGCGAAGACCTGTGGCGGGCGATCCGCGCCATTCCGGCGGCCGAGCGGGCGAAGGATCCGGTGGGCGACAGCGGGTTGCCGCCGCTTTATCCCAAATAGTCCGGACTACTCACCGTCCGCTCCTCTTACCTACACATCCTTTACTGGCACGTAGAAGACCTATTGCGACGAAGCAATTACTTTACAACTTCAAACTGAGACGACCTCAGTGACAACTGTGCGATAGTGACACTTTTCTCATCGCAAAACTCAATTTCATAAGCTTCCTCCGGCTCATAGAAAACAGAAACTATTACGCCGATACTGCCAATAAAAAATCCCTCTGAAGGAAGATCCTCCAACAAGCGTACGACTTCATTTATTCCTAGAGGCATAAGATTACTTCACAAAAATTATTGTCAACCCTGGAGTATTTGAGTCCGGCTTTTAAATCCATTCCCATTCGCCCCCCGCAACAGGAGTTTTGACAGTAAAGCGAGCACCATATTTGCCGAGCAAAAAAAGGAGACAGATCTATCAAATAGATTCGTCCCCTTTTCTTACTCATAAGGATTGGCTTCTGCTTCTTTAACTCGAGTACTAGTCATATCGAATTCCGCGCCATCTTTATAGGTTATTTTTACTCCCAGCTCACCAGCCTCACCGCCCAGTCGAGTGGTGTTCTTTGTTGTTCTGGTAGTAATCGCTCCAATTTCTTTTGCCCCTAGAAGTCCCAGTTTAGACTAAAATGCTTAAGTGAACAGCATTACGGCTATACCGGAGATTTCTTTGAGTAACGCTCCTCCAATTTCTTAGCCGAACTTAGAACACCACCCCTCTCCTCGGGAAAGAAATCAGAATAAACATCGGCTGCAATTTTCATCAAAAAAACATAGTCAAGCACTCGAATACTTGAATTCTCCACTTCCCCAAAAAAGAAACTAGGCTCTGTACGAAATCCCGCGAAACCTAATCGTCGCTCCTCCAGCGGTGAGATTTTGTAGAGTCACGCGCCATTAACGGAAAGGAATTCTGTGATGGCAAGGCGCTACGAACTCACGGACGAGGCCTGGGATGAGGTCTCCGATCTTTTCATCGAACCCCATGGCCGGGGCCGGCCCCGACTGAGCGACCGACTGATGCTCGATGGCGTGCTGTGGGTGCTTTGCTCAGGCGCTGCATGGCGAGATATGCCTGAGCGCTTCGGCCCATGGTCAACGGTGTATCAACGATTTCGGGGCTGGCGAAACCAAGGGACTTTCGAGCAAATGCTCAAACGTCTGCATCTGAGATTGAATGAGCAGGGCTTGATCGATCTGCAAACCTGGATGATCGACTCAACCGCAGTACGCGCAACCCGAGCCTAATCTGGCGCCGGGAAAAAAAATACCGACAGCGCAACATCATCGAACGTATGTTTGGCTGGCTGAAAGAGAACCGCCGGATCGTGACACGCTTCGACAAGCTCGCAAAAAGTTATGCCGCCATGGTCTCACTCGCAAGCTCCATGCGGTGTTTGCGACATCTCTTTTCGTACAGAACCTAGTGAATGGCTGCAGCTTTGGCGGTGCCTTCGGCCCGGTACTCGCTACCACAGTCTCTTTTGCACCAACTAATTATCGGCTATGGGCAGTACTCAACCGTATAACTATTCTCTAGTTCTTGCTGCATCACTTTGGCCAGTTCCTCCCCCTCAGCTATATGCCGAAGCTCTGCCTCAGACGTGGTAAAGCCAGAGTCGGGCGGGTAGTCGCTGTTGAACGTAGCCTGATACTCACTGTCCCACGCGCTGATTTTGGCCCTCAGTTCTTGAGAGATGGGTAAATCTTCAATATCAACGTGCCCCATTCTATCCGCATCTGGACAGAATATCGGCCCAGCCAAATATTCACTTGTAAGTCTTAATCTGATCATGGCAATGGTTTCCAAGAACTGACCGGATTTGCTCGCACCACGAAACCGTTTGAGCCAACCCCAATTGCGATGTTTTGCTCAACGCCGTTGTACGTGATGCGATAAACATTAGCCGAACCGTTGGTCCCGACAACTTGTCCACGTTCAAGAGCACTCATTACCACAGTTGGAATGTCGTCACGTGAGACACCTTTATTGACGAAGTCGACTTCGTGTCGCTTGTAGATATGTTGCAATCCGGCAGCATCGGTGCCATTTTCGAGCCATACGGTTCGGCCATCTGGCAACCTACGAATATCAACCACATTTTCTGGCGTGATCTTAGTGCCTACAGGCAAGCCAGAGATCAACTCGTCTCTCGTCAGAGTTGAACCTGACACTCCTTTTGCACCTGTCGCTGCCGGCCCAACGACTGCCGCAATCTGCTCAGGCGTTAGTTTAGCCCCAGTTTTCGCTTCGATCTCCATCAAACCGCGGAGATCACTCAGTTCCTTGGTCGCTGCCCCTCCTGCTGCGACACCCAACCCGGCGGGCAGCGCCTCCGACATCCCTGCATCTGCGGCCCAGATCGCGACTTCGTTCGCGCACAAGACCGGGTTGATTGCGCAGCTAACTGCACCTCGCGTGGCCAACTGCACATAAGAAAGGGGACAGATCTATTAATTCGGGCGTCGCAGACCATATGAATTTTCGTCGTTAACCCTGCCCGACTTCTCCCAAGTGCGTGGTCCGCGGGTTCTTCCGCCCCCCTTTTTTTTCCCAGAGGAGGCCCGGGTTGCTTTGACTGGCGTTGAGTCGATGCATCAGGTGTCCAGATCAATCAGCCCCTGTGCCTTGAGCTTGACATGCATCCGCCTGAGCATCTTGTTGAAGGTGCCCTGGATTCGCCAGTCTCGAAACCGCTGATAAACCGTGGGCCAAGGACCGTATCGCTCAGGCATGTCACGCCACGTCGCGCCCCAGCAATACACCTAGAACACGCCGTTGAGCATCAGTCGATCATCGGCTCGTGGGCGTCCGGTGCGGCGGGGAGTACTGAAGAGATCGGCGACCAACTCCCAGTCGGCGTCAGAGATTTCGTTTCGCTGTTTGGGCATGGCAGAGTCCTGCGCTGAAAAGCGCCAGAACTCTACGGAAACTCAGGCGGGCTGGGGCGTTGGCGGAATTTCAAAGGTTTTCGTACAGAGCCTAACGCAGATAAAACAGCACCGGCGCAAGGCCGGTACCGGGAGAGTGCTATCACTGTACAGTCAACTTAACTCAATTGATTTCAGCTGCCCCTCGCCATCGCACAAAATAATGACTGTACCGTACGGACAATCTAGAGTTATTACCTTGTCCTTGTACTCATCATCAACCATTCCGGATGCCTTACGATCAGGGCTGTCAAATCTAATCTCTAGAAAATAGCCCTCCCCATTAGCTTGATTTGGCAAGGCATCTTTACTGCCTTGCTCAGACAAGATTTTTTGAATTTCTTCAATATGAATTGACGCCATAAGCCCTCCGCGAACTCAAGGTAACGGGACAAAATCGCCTTTGCCTAATAAGTTTTTAACTTGGTTAGGTCTAATTGGGCCAACGGAAATAATTTTCATCTCGTCTCTTGGCACAGTAATTCGAATCAGCTTCCCTTCAACTTCTTGGATTACATTGATATGCCCTGTCCTTGCGTCCATAAACCGAGTAGCGCTGGGATTATTGGCAAGTTTCTGCAAAGCATCGGCATCAAGCTTTCCTGCAAGCTGACCCATTCGAGGATCGTTGAGCTGGCCAAATACGCGATCAGCAATTGAGAAGTTTTTTGCGGAACCAGCAATTTCGCCTGCGCCTTTTGCACCAAGCACCCCATTACTAAAGTCCCCGGCATTCTCTACAACCTTACCATTAACAGTTGTGGTTCCAGGAGGATAGCCCCCAGGCAGACTCCCGCTATACACACCTTCTGAGCTGCTCCACACAGGCGTGCCGGTCGAGCCTTTTGTGGAGGCGCCTACCTCTGCTAACTCTCCCGCATTTTTTGCCCCTACCACCACCGCATCATCAACAGCCGCACCCGCCCCGGCGACAGCCTTAGCACCTCCCGTCAATACAGGTACCAATGCCCCCGCAATGGCTCCGCCATCCCCAACGGCGTCCAACAGCAGCTTACCCCACTGCCCTTGGTTGAGGTACTGAGCTTTTTGAATGGCACCAGCCGACTCGCGCAGACAGGAAACATCCGCGCAGTTGAGTCCTGCCAGCTTCATCTCGATCTGGGTATAGGCCTTGCAGAAATCGGACTGGCAATTCGACTCCAGTTTCCCGGTCAGTATTGCCTGGGCTTGGTCATACTGAGCCTGCTCAGCAGGCGTAAAACTGTTCTGCTTGTCCGCCACTGGTTTCCATTGATCCAGTTTGTCGTGAATGCACTGAGAGTTCCCCTTGCACTCGGCATCAAGCTGATTGGCCAACGTTTCCTTTTGACCATGATCAAGATAGTTGTAAACCGTCCCCTGCTGCGCTACCCACCCTGCAACCCGCTGATCCGTTTCGCTGCCTCCCGCTGCCGCCGCGACCGTCATGCCGAGCAGTTGCGAGGTCATCGCCAGCACTTGATCATGCGCAACGCCGGGGAAGATCTGGTCCCCAACCATCTGGATCAGAGCCTTGTTGGCGCCCGCCGCCAACGCCGCAGTGGTGAAGTCTCCCCCGGCCGCCTCGCCGATCAACCCTCCGACGATCGCATGCACGGCAACCTTGGTCGGCAGGCCACTGCCGACCAAGCTATCACCCACTTTTTGGTAGATGGCGCCACTCAGGGCATCCGCGGCCAGGCTGATGGCGGCTTGGGTCAGGTTGTCCTTGAACTTTCCTCCGTGAACGACCGTTTGCAAGGCCGAGTTCACGGCCAACCGGACTCCGATGCTTTCACCTGCCAGACCGGCGCTGACGCCGGCCACTACGTAGTTCTTCAGGCTTTCGGTCGAGGTGACGTCCTTGATGACGGCACCCAGGTTGCCTTTGTTGTTGATCGTGCTGATCGCCGCGCCGCTGGCGGCGGAGGTCACCATAGCCGTCGCGGCAACGTTCGCCCAGCCGGCCGCCGTTGCCGTGCCCGCCAGCGAGGTGCCGGCGGCGGCCATGGCGGTACCATGTTCGATCCCTCGAGACGGAGAATGATATCAAAATGGTGGCGCATCATAGGGAGGCACTATTCTGGCGTCAATTAATCGATTCACCCTCTCAGGATCGCCGACGAACGGTATCGGCGAAATCGTCCGACTCCGACAGGGATGCAGGATGTTTCCCGGATCGAACGGGAAAAACGGCACCTGGGGACTGCGAATTGTCCGGCCTGGAGCCCACCCGCCGGAAACTTAGCACCTGCGTACAAGAAGCCGCCGCGCTTTGCGGGGATAGTGACCGCTGCCTTTCCCCCCTCCCCTCGAACACAAGGAGTTTCCATGAGCACGTTCCTGACCCAAGACGGCACCGAGATCTACTACAAGGACTGGGGCAGCGGCCGGCCCGTCCTGTTCAGCCATGGTTGGCCGCTGGACGCCGACATGTGGGAATACCAGATGGAGTACCTGAGCAGCCGCGGCTATCGCACCATCGCGTTCGACCGCCGCGGTTTCGGCCGGTCCGCCCAGCCGTGGAACGGCTACGACTACGACACCTTCGCCGACGACATCGCGCAGTTGATCAACCACCTGGACCTGCGTGACGTGACCCTGGTCGGCTTCTCCATGGGCGGCGGCGACGTCAGCCGCTACCTCGCCCGCCATGGCAGCGAGCGCGTGTCCGGCCTGGTGCTGCTCGGTGCGGTGACGCCGCTGTTCGGCCAGAAGCCCGACTTCACCGCCGGCGTCGGCAAGCCGGTGTTCGACGGGATCAAGGCCGGCCTGCTGAAGGACCGCGCGCAGTTCATCGCCGATTTCGCCGCGCCGTTCTACGGCACCAACAAGGGCCAGACGGTCTCCGACGGCGTGCTGACCCAGACCCTCAACATTGCGTTGCTGGCCTCGCTCAAAGGCACTGTGGATTGCGTCACCGCGTTCTCGGAAACCGACTTCCGTCCGGACATGGCCAAGATCGACGTGCCGACCCTGGTGATCCATGGCGACGACGACCAGATCGTGCCGTTCGAGACCACCGGCAAACTGGCCGCCGAACAGATCAAGGGCGCCGAACTGAAAGTCTACGCCGGCGCGCCCCATGGCTTTGCGGTGACCCACGCCCAAGCGCTGAACGAGGATCTGCTGGCGTTCCTCAACCGCTGAGTGCGGTCTGCGACCGATCCGTTTTCCTTCCTTTTCGGCCGGGTTCTCCCGGCCTTTTTTTTGCCTATTTGACCAGGCGCTTTTCCTTGGACGGCCGGTAGCCGAAGAACGCGCTGTAGCATTTGCTGAAATGGCTCGGCGACACGAAGCCGCAGGCCACCAGCACTTCCATCTGCGACAGCTCCGTGTGCTGCAACAGGCGCCGGGCTTCGGTGATGCGCAGTTCCAGGTAATAACGCTGCGGGGTGGTGCCCAATTGCTCCTTGAACAGGCGTTCGAGCTGGCGCCGTGAGCGTCCCGCGTAGGCCGCCAGTTGCTCCAGCTCCAGCGGTTCTTCGAGGTTGGCGTCCATCAGCTTGACCACTTCGCGCAGGGGTGCGCTGACGCATATGTTCTCGCTCGGTTTGATCCGCCGGTAACGGGACTCCTCGAACGCCAGAATGTCTTCGATGCCCTCGACCAGCGCCTTGCCGTGCAGGCCTTTGATCCAGTCCAGCGCCATGTGGAACGCGCCGGAGGGACTGGAGGCCGTCAGGCGGTCGCGGTCGATCACGTAGGGTTCGCTGCTGACCTGGGTCGCCTTGCTGATTTCCGCCAGCGCCGGGCGGTGCTCCGGGTGAATGGCGCAGCGGTAGCCGTCCAGCACCCCGGCCTTGCCGAGGAACCACGCGCCGTTCCACAGCCCGGCCAGCGCCACGCCTTGGGCGGCGGCGGACTTGATCAGGTGGATGAGTTCTTCGCTCGCCTTCAGTTCGGTGCGGTAGCCGCCGCAGATCACCAGCAGGTCCAGCGCCTGGATCGACGAGGCGTCCAGACGCTCGTCCGGGCGGATCACCAGCCCCAGGTCGCTGATCACTTCGCCGTCGTTGAGGCCGAACGTGCGGGAGGAGAACAGTCCGGGGCGCAGCAGGTTGGTGGTGACGATCGTGTCCAGCGTCTGGGTGAACGCCGGCAGGGAGAAATGCTCCAGCAACAGAAAACCCGTGCGGAGCAGGGAGACCGGCCCGTCCGGGTTTTCGTTGAGGTAGCGGAGGTTCTTGCCTTTCATGCCTCCGCTGAAGTGGCGACGCTCGATCAATTTGCGGTCCGCTCTGTGACATGGATGCGTCCATGCTACCTGTCGGACGGGCGCGAACCTAGCACCGCATCGAATGCGATCAGGCTTCCTGCAACGCCCGCGGACGGGCGCTGCGCCGTTCGGCCGCCGCATCGGTGGCCGGCTGCAATTGAAAGTCGAAGTTCAGTTCGGCGTAACGCCCCGCCACACCCTGCGCACCGTCCTCGCGGAACGTCACTTCGCCGACCAGGCCTTCGCGGGTGGCGTAGGCGAAGTCGTCCCACAGGTAGCGGTCCCCGGCGAGGTTGATCTGGGTGGTCAGGTGCCGGTGGCCCGGTGCCGAGATGAAGAAATGCACATGGGCCGGACGCTGGCCGTGACGACCGAGCAGGTTCAGGCATTCCTGGGTCGGGCCTTGCGGATCGCAGCCGTAGCCGGACGGCACGATGCTGCGGGCGCGGTAGCGGCCCTGGGCGTCGGTGACGATGCGTCGGCGCAGGTTGTATTCGGACTGGCTCGGGTCGAAGAACGAATAGGTGCCCCTCGTGTTGGCGTGCCACAGGTCGACGGTGGCGCCGGCCAGCGGTTGGCCGTGCAGGTCGAATACCCGGCCTTCGAGGAACATCACCATAGCGCTGCCCTCCTCGCTGCCGTCGTCCATCCGGCAGGTGCCTTCGCACAGCGGCGCGCCCGCCACGTACAGCGGCCCTTCGATGGTGCGCGGCGTGCCGCCGGTCAGGCCGGCCTGGGCGTCCTTGGCGTCTTGCAGTAGGTCGAGGAAGTGCTCGATGCCAAGCCCCGCCACCAGCAGACCGGCCTCGGAGCGTTCGCCGAGGCGGTTGAGGTAGTCGACGGCCTTCCAGAACTCGGCGTCGGTGATGTCCAGGTCTTCGATCAGCCGGGCGGCGTCCTGGAGCACACGCAGGACGATGGTCTTCAAGCGGGTGCTGCCGAGGTCGTTGGAGAAGCCGGCGGCCTCTTCGAAGAACGTTTGCAGCTCGGCGGTGTGGGCAATCTTCACGGTCATGGGGGTCACCTCATTTTGTTGTTGTGCGGGTCGCAAAAGTCCTGGAGCAGTGCACCGTCCCCTGTGGGAGCGGGCTTGCCCGCGATGGCGGCGTGTCAGTCGATGCGTTCGTCACAGATCCACCGCAATCGCGGGCAAGCCCGCTCCCACAGGGGGACAGGTGTGCTCAGGGTCAGCGGTCGTCCTCATGGATCGACGACGGATGGCGGCAGAGCCCGTCGATCTCGATGTCCATGTAGGGGAACAGCGGCAGGCGCATCAGGGTGTCGTGCAGCGCCTCGACGCTGGGCACGTCGAACACGCTGTAGTTGGCGTAGTGCCCGGCGATGCGCCACAGGTGCCGCCACAGGCCTTCGCGCTGGAGGCGCTGGGCCAGTTCCTTTTCGTCGGCCTTGAGCCGCGCGGCGAGGGCCGGGTCCATGTCGGCGGGCAGCTTCACGGTCATCTTTACGTGGAACAGCATGGTGCTCTCCTTCGGTTCAGGCACGGCGGAACCGCGCCAGGCGCGCTTCGTCCAGCGTCAGGCCCAGGCCCGGCGTGCGGGGAATGTGCAGGTGGAAATCGCGGTACTGCGGCCCTTCGGCGACGATGTCTTCGGTCAGCAGCAACGGCCCGAACAGCTCGGTGCCCCAGGTCAATTGCCGCAGGGTGAGGAACGCGTGGGCCGAAGCCAGAGTGCCGACCGAACCTTCGAGCATGGTGCCGCCGTACAGGGCGATGCCGCAGGCCTCGGCGATCTGCGCGGTGCGCAACACCGCGCGGGGGCCGCCGTTCTTGGCGATCTTCAGGGCGAACACGCTGGCCGCGCCGTCCGCGGCGAGGCTGAAGGCGTCCTCGACGCTTTCGATGGATTCGTCGGCCATGACCGGCGCCGGACTGCGCTGGTTGAGGCGCACCTGGCCTGCGCGGTTGACCCGCGAGATCGGCTGTTCGATCAGGTCGATGCCGTTGTCGCCGAGCACCCGGCAGCCACGGATCGCCTGGGACTCGTCCCAGTACTGGTTGACATCGACCCGCACGCTGGCGCGGTCGCCCAGGGCCCGTTTGATCGCCACCGCATGGGCCAGGTCCTGCTCCAGCGGGTTGGCGCCGATCTTAAGCTTGAAGATGCGGTGCCGGCGCGCCTCCAGCATCTGCTCGGCTTCGGCGATGTCCCGGGCGGTGTCGCCGCTGGCCAATGTCCAGGCCACTTCCAGGCTGTCGCGCACCCGGCCGCCGAGCAGCTCGCTGACCGGCAGGCCGAGGCGCTTGCCCTGGGCGTCGAGCAAGGCGCTTTCGATGCCGGACTTGGCGAAGGTGTTGCCCTTGGCGACCTTGTCCAGGGTCTGCATGGCGGCGTTGATGTTGCAGGCATCCAGACCGGTCAGGGCCGGCGCCAGGTGCGCGTCGATGTTGGCCTTGATGCTTTCCGGGCTCTCGTTGCCGTAGGCCAGGCCGCCGATGGTGGTGGCCTCGCCGATGCCCTCGATGCCGTCGCTGCAACGCAGGCGCAGGATCACCAGGGTCTGGTTCTGCATCGTGTGCATCGCCAGTTTGTGCGGGCGGAGGGTCGGCAGGTCGACGATCACCGCCGACAGGCTTTCGATCAGGATTGGGTTCATTTCAGTGTCCGTTTCAACGTGTTCAACCGAGGTCGCCGCCACCGACCGGCAGGGTCACGCCGGTGATGTAGGAGGCCTCGTCGGAAGCGAGGAACAGGATCGCGCCGACCTGTTCGTCGAGGGTGCCGTAGCGTTTCATCAGGCTGCTGTCGAGGGTCTGCGCGACGATCTCCTGATACCAGGCCTGCTCCTGCGCCGACTGCTGCGCGGCGTTGCGCGGGATGCGCCGCGGCGGCGCCTCGGTGCCGCCGGGAGCGGTGGCGTTGACGCGGATGCCACGCTCGGCGTTCTCGAATGCCAGGCACGCGGTGAGCGCATTGATGCCGCCCTTGGCCGCGCCGTAGGGCACGCGGTTCACGCTGCGGGTGGCGATCGACGACACGTTGACGATGGCGCCCCGCCCCTGCTTGAGCATGTGGGGCAACGCCGCGTGGCAGCACCACAGGGTCGGGAACAGCGAACGGCGCACCTCGGCTTCGATCTGCGCGGTTTCGTAGTGTTCGAACGGCTTGGCCCAAATCGTGCCGCCGACGTTGTTGACCAGGATGTCGAGACGCCCGAAGGCGTCGATGGCGGCGGCCATCGCCTGGGCGCAATCGGCGTACTGCTCAAGGTCGGCGGTCAACGTCAGGACGTGCTGGCCCTGCAGCTCATGGACCAGCGCCGAACGGTCGACGGCCACCACCCGGGCGCCCTCTTCCAGCAAGCGCTCGCACACCCGGCGACCGATGCCTTGCGCGGCGCCGGTGACCAGCGCGACCTTGTCGGCGAATCTGTTGTTCATGGTGTTCTCCAGAATAAGTACCGGGCCTGTGTGGCACAGAAGCCTGTATGAAATCGCGGCCTGTTTGAAAAGGAGGCCTGTGTGGCAAGGAGACCTGTGTGGCGAGGGAGCTTGCTCCCGCTGGACTGCGCAGCAGGCCCCATTCTCAAAAGCGAGGGCCGCTGCGCGCCCCAGCGGGAGCGAGCTCCCTCGCCACAACAAGCTCCCTCGTCACAACAGTTCCTTCACCTCAGCAGTTCCTTCACCACAATCGCTTCCTTGCCACAGCAGCTAAGAAAGGTCTCAGGCCGCGGCGGCGAACTTCTCGTAGTAGAAATTGGCCGGGGTGATGCCCTGCTCGCGGATGTATTGGCTGACCGCCTCGACCATCGGCGGCGGGCCGCACAGGTACACGTCGACGTCGCCGTCGTTGAGGTGGCGCGGCTCGATGTGCTGGGTGACGTAGCCCTTGAGCGGATGCCGGCTCTCGGGGCTGGCCACGCAGGCGCCGAAGCTGAAGCCGGGGATGCGTGCGGCGAAGGCTTCGAGGCGGTCGAGCTCGACCAGGTCGAAGTCGTGGGTGACGCCGTAGATCAGGTGCACCGGATAGGCGCTGCCCTCCTCGGCGATCCGCTCCAGCATCGCCGTGAACGGCGCCAGCCCCGTGCCGCCGGCCAACAGCAGCAGCGGCCGCTTGATCTCGCGCAGGTAGAAGCTGCCCAGAGGGCCTGCCAGGGTCATGCTGTCGCCGGCCTTGGCCAGCCCGGTGAGGAAGCTGCTCATCAGGCCGCCGGGCACGTTGCGGATCAGGAAGCTGACTTCGCCGTCCTTCGGCAACGAGCTGAAGGAATAGGCCCGGCTCTGGTCGCTGCCCGGCACTTGCAGGTTGACGTACTGGCCCGGCAGGAACGCCAGCCGGCTCAGGGACTCGCCCTTGACCGACAAGGCGATGGTGCTCTCGGAGAGCTGGCGCACGTCGCTGATCGCCGCCTCAAAGCTGGCCTGACCCGTCTTGCAGACCTGGGAACCGACCGGCACCCGCACCACGCAATCGCTTTCGGCACGCATCTGGCAGGTGAGCACGTAGCCCTGGGCGAGTTCGTCCTCGCTCAGCGCGTCTTCGATGAAGTTGTCGCCCATACCGTAACGCCCGGATTCGGCGAAGCACTTGCAGGTGCCGCAGGCGCCGTCGCGGCAGTCCAGCGGGATGTTGATGCCTTGGCGGTACGCCGCGTCGGCGACGGTTTCCTGGCCGTCGGCCTCGATGAAGCGGGTCACCCCGTCCTCGAAATTCAATGCGATGCGAAAACCCATGTTGCACCTCGCTCACGGCGCCGGCCCGGCCAACGGCCAAGGCCCGCGCCGTCTCGGTCAGATGTGGTAGATGTCGATGACCTGACGGACGTAATCGTTTTTCAGCACGACCTTCTTGGCCTTGATCAGCGGCTGCTCGCCGCGCAGGTCGAGGGTGTAGAAACTGGTGCCGAAATAGCTGTCGGTGACCTGGTAGCGAAAGCTCAGGGTGTGCCAGTTGAAGCGCACCCGGCACTGGCCTTCGCCCTGCTCGACGATCTCGATGTTGCTCAGGTTGTGCGAGGTGCGGGTGTCGGGAACGGTGGCGCTGGAGCGCTCGGTCTTGATCCGGAACACCCGGTCTTCGAGGCCGCCGCGGTTGCCGTACCAGATCAGCGAAATCTCGCTTTGCGGGTCTTCGGTGAGCGTGTCGTTGTCGTCCCAGGCCGGCATCCAGAAGCTGGCGTCGGCGGCGTAGAGCTCCAGCCAACGGTCCCACTCGGCGTCGTCCAGATAACGGGCCTCGCGGTAGAGGAAATCGCGCACGGTGTCGTAGAGGCTGTTCATGGCACGGCCTCCACGGGGATCAGCTGCGGTTCGGCGGAGACGGCCTTGAGCATCGTTTCCTGCCAGTACTTGTGCTGCAGCACGAACAGGCCTTCGTCTTCGGTGCGCACCCCGGACAGCAGCGGCTTGAGGCCGATCTCTTCGGCGGCGGCATCGGCGCCGTCGACCCAATGGGCCGCCCCGCGGGACATGTCGTTCCAGCCGCGCCCGGCGCCGTAGCCGGTCTGGCAGGAGCGGAACTCTTCGAGATCATCCGGCGTGGCCATGCCGCTGACGTTGAAGAAGTCTTCGTACTGGCGGATGCGCTTGGCCCGGGCCTCGGCGCTCTCGCCTTTGGGGGCGATGCAGTAGATGGTGATCTCGGTCTTGTCCACGGCGATCGGCCGGGCGATGCGGATCTGCGAGCTGAACTGGTCCATCAGGTACACGTTGGGGTACAGGCACAGGTTGCGCGAGTTCTCGATCATCCAGTCGGCGCGGGCCTGGCCGAAGTCCCGGGCCAGTTCGTCGCGGCGCTCGTAGGCCGGACGGTCCTCGGGGTTGGCCCAGCGGGTCCAGAGCAGCAGGTGGCCGTGGTCGAAGGAGTAGAAGCCGCCGCCCTTCTTCGCCCAGCTGCCGGCGCTCATGGTCTTGATCTCTTCGCCGGCCTCACGCTGCTGACGCTGGTTCTGGGTGGCGGCGTAGTTCCAGTGCACGGAGCTGACGTGGTAGCCGTCGGCGCCGTTTTCGGCGGTGAGTTTCCAGTTGCCCTCGTAGATGTAGGAGCTGGAACCGCGCAGCACTTCCAGGCCTTCGGGGGACTGGTCGACGATCATGTCGATGATCCGCGCCGACTCGCCCAGGTGCTCGGCGAGGGGCTTCACATCGGGGTTGAGGCTGCCGAACAGGAAGCCGCGGTAGGACTCGAAGCGCGCCACCCGCGTCAGGTCGTGGGAGCCTTCGCAGTTGAAGCCTTCGGGGTAGCCTGCCTCGGCCGGATCCTTGACCTTGAGCAGTTTGCCGCTGTTGTTGAACGTCCAGCCATGGAACGGGCAGGTGTAGCTGGAGCGGTTGCCGGACTTGTGCCGGCAGAGCATGGCGCCGCGGTGGCTGCAGGCATTGAGGAAGGCGTTGAGCACGCCGTCCTTGTTGCGCGCGATGAAGACCGGCTGACGGCCCATGGTGAGGGTCAGGTAATCGTTGTGGCGGGGGATCTGGCTTTCGTGGGCCAGGTAGATCCAGTTGCCTTCGAAGATGTGCGCCATTTCCAGCTCGAACAGCCGCGGATCGGTGAACATCTCCCGCTTGCAGCGGTAGGCACCCTTCTCCTTGTCTTCTTCGAGCAAGGCAGTGAGGTAGTCGATTCCCAGGGACATGGCCAGGGCCTCCATTGTTATTGTTCAGGCCAGGTCAGGTTAGGGAGGCGGCGGCGGGCGCAATAGCCGATTCCTGCACATCGCTATCCGTTTTGCGCAGGACGGCGCGGCAGGTGCTTCAGGGCGTGCGGGGAATCAGTGGCGGCGCTTGAAGGTGTGGGACGGCAGCTCGCCGAACTGCTGGCGGTAGCTTTCCGAGAAGCGGCCCAGGTGCAGGAAGCCGTAGTCCAGCGCAAGCTCGGTGAGGTTGCGCACCGGGCAGCTCGGGTCGGTGAGGCAGGCGTGGATGCGCGCCAGCTTGCGCTGGCGGATGTGCTGCATCGGCGTGACGCCCAACTGGCGTTCGAACAGCGCGTACAGCGAACGCGGGCTCATGCGCGCCTGCGCGGCCAGGCTTTCGGCGCTCAGGTCCTGCTTGAGGTTGCGCTCGATGAAATCCAGGATCCGCTCCAGGCTGGCCGACGGCGCGCTCAAGGATTCGCGGCTGACATTGGTGTCGAGCAGCGACAGCAGCTTGCTGCCGATGATCTGCACATAGTGTTCCTGCACCCGCAGCAACGGGTCGCTGGTTTCGGCTTCCTGGCAGATCATGCCGAGCAACGACGTGAAGCCTTCCAGGTCGTCGAGCCGGTAATGGTTGCGCCGGAAGCGGATGCCGCCGGACGGACGCAGCCAGCGCTGCTCGTCGCACACCGACTCCAGCACGCTGACCGGCACCTTGAGGATGAATTTCTCGCAGTCGTCGGAGTACGTGAGGTCGACCGGATCGTCCGGGTTGATCAGCAGCAACTCGCCCGGCACCAGGTGCTGTTCGCGCTTGTGCCCGCGCCACAGGCAGTTGCCCTGCAGCAGCACTTGCAGGTGATAGACCGTTTCCAGCGCCAGGGAGGTGACCCGCACGCTGCCGCCGTAGCTGATGCGGCACAGGTCCAGCTCGGCGAACTTGCGGTGGTTGAGGCTGGCCTGGGGATGGGCGGTCTTGGCGAGGCCAATGAGGTGCTGACCGACGTGCCGGTTGACGTAGTCGGACACGGCATACGGGTCAGCGTGGTGAAACACGCTGCTGCGCTCGCTCAGCAGGCGGCTGTCCATGGAGGGCACTCGTTCTTGTCAGGTTTTCACGGATGCCGTCCACAGTACGCCGGCGTGGCGGCAGCGACAATCGGCGGCCCGTCGAACGGTCGATCACCGAACACTTTCGGCGTTTTGGGCCGTGGCGGGCGAGCGGCTGCATCAGCAATTTATGCTCAGATCCCAGCTTAATAATATTTTACCGATGGGCACCCCGACCCTAGTCTGATCCCAAGCACAGAGAGCAGGCCGCACGCCGCCTGAATCCAATTGCCTCGTGAGAAGGGATGAGAAATGACCACTGAAACAATAAAAACAGACACGCTTGTCGTCGGTGCCGGTCAAGCGGGTGTGGCCATGAGCGAACACCTGGGCAAGCTCGGTGTGCCGCACCTGGTGCTGGAGCGCAGCCGCATCGCCGAACGCTGGCGCACCGGCCGCTGGGATTCGCTGGTGACCAACGGCCCGGCCTGGCACGACCGTTTTCCGGGGATGGAATTCGACGATGTGGATCCCGACGGTTTCGCCCACAAGGAGCGCGTGGCCGACTACTTCGAGGCCTACGCGAAAAAATTCAACGCGCCGATCCGCACCGGCGTCGAGGTCAAGAGCGTGGTGCGCAATGTCGGGCGTCCGGGCTTCACCGTCGAGACCTCCGAGGGCGTGATCGAGGCCGCCCGCGTGGTGGCCGCCACCGGCCCGTTCCAGCGGCCGGTGATCCCGCCGATCGCCCCGCAGGACGCACGCCTGCTGCAGATCCACTCGGCCGACTACCGCAACCCGCAGCAATTGCCGGAGGGCGCGGTGCTGGTGGTGGGCGCGGGGTCGTCGGGCGTGCAGATCGCCGATGAGCTGCAGCGTTCGGGCCGGCAGGTGTTCCTGTCGGTCGGCGCCCATGACCGCCCGCCCCGCGCCTACCGCAACCGTGATTTCTGCTGGTGGCTGGGCGTGCTCGGCGAGTGGGACCAGGCCGCCATGAAGCCGGGCCGCGAGCACGTGACCATCGCCGTGAGCGGCGCCCACGGCGGCCGCACCATCGACTTCCGGGGCCTGGCCCACCGCGGCATGACCCTGGTGGGCGTGACCGAGTCGTTCAAGGACGGCGTGGTGACCTTCAAGCAGGATCTGGCGGATAACCTCAAGCGCGGCGACGAGAACTACCTGGCGCTGCTCGATGCCGCCGACGCCTACATCGAACGCAACGGCCTGGACCTGCCGCCGGAGCCCGAGGCCCGGGAGACCTATCCGGATCCCGAGTGCGTGAAGCACCCGCTGGCGGACCTGGACCTGGCCGCCGCCGGCGTCACCTCGATCATCTGGGCCACCGGGTTCGCCGTGGACTACTCGTGGCTGAAGGTCGCCGCGTTCGACGACAAGGGCAAGCCGCAGCACCAGCGCGGGGTGTCCAGCGAACCGGGCGTGTATTTCCTCGGCCTGCCGTGGCAGTCCCGGCGCGGCTCCTCGTTCATCTGGGGCGTGTGGCACGACGCCAAGCATGTGGCCGATCACATCGCCACCCAGCGCAAGTACCTGGCCTACCGCGACGCCGACCAGCGTGCGGCGGCCCACAGCAAGAACACCGACACCGTCGACGCTTGACCTTCCCTTTGCGCACCGGCGCCCGTCGCGCCGGGCCCCTTTTCTTCAGGAGTTTCACATGGCCCAGCCCACCCACACCCGCATCCGCATGTTCAACACCAAGGACACCTACCCCAACCAGACCCTGGACAACGACCTGTGCCAGGCCGTGCGCGCCGGCAACACCGTGTACGTGCGCGGCCAGGTCGGCACCGATTTCGACGGCAACCTGATCGGCCTCGGCGACCCGCGCGCCCAGGCCGAGCAAGCGATGCGCAACGTCAAGCAACTGCTGGAAGAGGCCGGCAGCGACCTGAGCCACATCGTCAAGACCACCACCTACCTGATCGACCCGCGCTACCGCGAGCCGGTGTACCAGGAGGTCGGCAAGTGGCTCAAGGGTGTGTTCCCGATCTCCACCGGGCTGGTGGTGTCGGCGCTGGGGCAGCCGCAGTGGCTGATGGAGATCGATGTGGTGGCGGTGATCCCCGAGTAAGGCGGCAGACCGCCACGCTTGCCCGCCCACCGCTGAACCCTGCGGGAGCGGGCTCGCCTGTGCAGAGGTCGGCCCGCAAAACCCCGCTCTCCAGTCGAACAGGAGTTAGAGACATGACATTTTCCATCGCCGCCCGCTGCCCGGAAACCGGCCAGTTCGGCATCGCCATCAGCTCGTCGAGCATCGCCGTCGGCGCCCGCTGTCCCTGGCTGCTGCCGGGCGTGGGCGCGGTATCGACCCAGAACATCACCCTGCCCTCCCTGGGGCCCGACGTCCTCGCGCTGATGGAACAGGGACTGACCCCGGAGGCCGCGCTGGACAAGGCGCTGACCCGCAACGGCTACAGCCAGTACCGCCAGATCACCGCGATCAACCACCTCGGCCAGACCGCCCATTTCAGCGGCGGGCAAACCCTGGGCACGCACAACGCCGTGGCGGGCGAGCAATGCGTGGCCGCCGGCAACATGCTCGCCGGCACTTCGGTGATCGAAGCCATGGTGCGGGCGTTCGAGGACGGCGAAGGCCAGTTGGCCGACCGCCTGATCGGCGCGCTGCAGGCCGGCCAGGCCCTCGGCGGCGAAGCGGGTCCGGTGCATTCGGCGGCGGTCGTGGTGGTCGGCGATCTGACCTGGCCCATCGTCAACCTGCGGGTGGACTGGGCCGACGAAGACCCCATCGGCCAGTTGCAGACTCTGTGGGAGGCCTATCGTCCCCAGCTTCAGGACTACATCGACCGCGCCCTGGATCCTGCGAAGGCGCCGGGCTATGGCGTGGCCGGAGACGACCGATGAGCGCCAGCGCCGAACTGCTGGCGACGCTGGTGGGGTTCGACACCACCAGCCGCGAGTCCAACCTGCAACTGATCGGGTTCGTGCGCGATTACCTGGCGCGTTTCGACGTGCCTTGCGAACAGGTCTACAACGACGAGCGCAGCAAGGCCAACCTGTTCGCCACGGTCGGGCCTTCCGACCGGCCCGGCATCGTGCTGTCGGGGCACACCGACGTGGTGCCCGCCGACGGCCAGCCCTGGACGGTGCCGCCGTTCGAGCTGACCCGGCGCGACGGCAAGCTCTACGGCCGCGGCACCGCCGACATGAAAGGCTACATCGCCTGCGTGCTGGCGCTGGTGCCGTCGCTGCTTGAGGCGCCGCTGAGCAAACCGGTGCACATCGCCCTGTCCTACGACGAAGAGGTCGGCTGCCTCGGCGTGCGCTCGCTGCTCAAGGTGCTGGCGCGACGCCCGGTCAAACCGCTGCTGTGCATCATCGGCGAACCCACCGAACTCAAGCCGGTGCTCGGCCACAAGGGCAAGCTGGCGATGCGCTGCGACGTCCACGGCCACGCCTGCCATTCGGCCTACGCGCCGCAGGGGGTGAACGCCATCGAGTGCGCGGCCGAGCTGATCGGTGAACTGGGGCGCATCGGCCAAAGGCTCAAGGCACCCGAGCATCACGACCCGCGTTTCGACCCGCCGTTCTCCACGGTGCAGACCGGAGTGATCAGCGGCGGCAAGGCGCTGAACATCGTCCCCGCCGACTGCCGTTTCGATTTCGAGATCCGCGCCCTGCCCTCGCAGGATCCGGCCGAGGTCGCTTCGCAGCTCAAGACTTACGCCGAACAACAGATGCTGCCGCGCATGCGGGCGGTGAGCGCGCAGAGCGATATCCGCTTCAGCGAGCTGTCGGCCTATCCGGGCCTGGCCACCGACGCGCAAGGCCAGGCCGCGCAACTGATCGCGGCGTTCTGCGGCTCTGAGGATTTCGGCACGGTGGCGTTCGGCACCGAGGGCGGCCTGTTCGACGCGGTCGGCATCCCCACCGTGGTGTGCGGCCCCGGCAGCATGGACCAGGGGCACAAGCCGGACGAGTTCGTCAGCCTCGAACAGCTCGACGCCTGTGACGCGATGCTGCAACGGATGCTGGCTTCCCTGCGCGGCTGAACCGTGTGACGGACAAGCGACAGCCGCCCTCGCCAGGGGCCGGCTGCGTTGTCGCTTGTGCGTCTGAAAGCCACGGCGCAGAGCCTTTCGAGCCGATCCGCGGGCCCAGTTTTTTTAAGGTCTGAAGCAACAAATCTACTAATTTATCTCTCCCGCACCATTGCACATGATCGACCCGACAAGAAATGCGCCGGCCGCGCCGGCGCTCACTGAAGTACGTCCACGTACTCGTCCTTGCCTTGGAGTTCGTCATGGCCACCTCTGCAACAAACGCCGCACCGCTCATTGAAAAGCACACCATCGGCTACGTGCCGCCGCAGGACCGCCACGGAAAGGTGCGCGACCTGTTCACCCTCTGGTTCGGCGGCAACATCGCACCGCTGCCCATCGTCACCGGCGCCCTCGGCGTGCAGCTGTTCCACCTGAACCTGGTGTGGGGCATCGTCGCCATCCTGGTCGGCCACCTGGTGGGCGGCGTGCTGATGGCGCTGCACTCGGCCCAGGGCCCGCAGATGGGCATTCCGCAGATGATCCAGAGCCGCGCCCAGTTCGGCTCCCTCGGCGCGTTGCTGGTGGTGGTGATCGCCGGCGTGATGTACGTCGGCTTCTTCGCCTCCAACATCGTCCTGGCCGGCAAGTCCCTGCACGGGGTAGCCGACAGCGTGCCGGTGCCGGTCGGCATCGTGATCGGCGCCCTCGGCTCGGGCGTCATCGGCATCATCGGCTACCGCTTCATCCATGTGCTCAACCGCATCGGCACCTGGGTGCTGGGGATCGGCATCATGGTCGGCTTCGGCTACATCCTGACCCACATCCAGACCGACGACTTCCTCACCCGCGGCGGCTTCAACCTGTCCGGCTGGCTGGCCACGGTGTCGCTGGCGGCGCTGTGGCAGATCGCATTCGCGCCCTATGTGTCGGACTACTCGCGCTACCTGCCGGCCGACGTGCCGGTGGCCGCCACGTTCTGGACCACCTACCTGGGATCGGCGCTGGGCTCCAGCCTGTCGTTCGTGTTCGGCGCCGTCGCGGTGCTGGCGACCCCGGTCGGGATGGACACCATGGACGCGGTGAAACTCGCCACCGGCGCCATCGGCCCGCTGATGCTGGTGCTGTTCCTGCTCAGCGTGATCAGCCACAACGCGCTCAACCTGTACGGTGCGGTGCTGTCGATCATCACCCTGGCGCAGACCTTCGCCTGGCGCTGGATCCCCACCGCCCGCAGCCGCGCGGTGATCTCGGTCATCGTCCTGCTGGCCTGCTGCTTCGCCGCCGTCGGCGCCTCGGCGGACTTCATCGGCCATTTCGTCGACATGGTGCTGGTGCTGCTCGTGGTGCTGGTGCCGTGGACGGCGATCAACCTGATCGACTTCTACGCCATCCACAAGGGCCAGTACGACATCGGCTCGATCTTCCGGGTCGACGGCGGCCTGTACGGCCGCTACAACCCGCAGGCGCTGCTGGCCTACGCCATCGGCATCGCGGTGCAGATCCCGTTCATGAACACGCCGCTATACGTGGGCCCGGTGTCGGTGCACATCGACGGCGCGGACCTGTCGTGGCTGGTGGGGCTGCTGGTGACCTCGCCGCTGTACTTCTGGCTGGCGACGCGGGACAGCGCGTACCGTCGGCGGTTGTCGGGGGCGAAGCTGGCGGGCGGCCTCTAAGCGCACACGATGACGCAACCAACGACGACCCTCCTGGAGGGCCGTCGTCTTTTCTGAGTCCGCTGACCATTCATCGGCAAACGCCGATCGCCCCGATAAAAGCATATTTTGATGCTTAAATTAATCTTGTTGAACATCTCACCTTCGAGGGTGCTGTCATGAACATCAAGATCGCGACATTGCTGTTGCTTGCCTTGTGTGCCCAGCCTGCCTTGAGCCAAACCGCTCCCCCTCCCGCCCCTGCCGCCGACGCCTCCGCTGCGCTGACGACGCGCCTGGCCCTGCGCGACTTGTGGGTCGAGCACATTTTCTGGATCCGCGACTACGCCACCGCCAACCAGGCCGGCAACCGCAAACAGGCGGACGTCGCAGCCAAGGAGGTCGTGGCCAACGCCACCGCCATCGCCGGCAGCATCGCGCCGCTCTACGGCCAGCCGGCGGCGGAGCAACTGCTCAAGCTGCTCGCGGGGCACTGGGGCGCGGTCAAGCACTACAGCGATGCGACCGTGGCCAAGGACGCCTCCGGCAAACAAGCCGCCGTGGCGGAACTGACCGCCAACGCCAAGTCGTTGGCCGCCTTCCTCGCCAAGGCCAATCCCTATTTGCCGGAGCCGACCCTCAACGCTCTGCTCAGCGCCCACGGCGGGCACCATGTCGCGCAGATCGACCAACTGGCCGCCGCGGACTATGCAGGCGAGGCGCAGACCTGGCAGATGATGCGCGAACATATACTCAACCTGGCCGATGCCTTGACCGGGGCATTGATCAAACAGTTTCCGGACAAGTTCTGACGTCCGACGGGAGCCATGCCGATGCTGGAAGGACTGGGCCGCACACAGCGGGACCTGCTGCACGCACTGCTCTATGAGCCGGCGGGCCTGAGCATCGACGACCTGGCGCACCGCCTGGCGATCACTCGCACGGCGGTGCGCCAGCACCTTGCGGCGCTGGAGCGCGACGGCCTGGTCATGCGCGGGAGCACCCGGCCCACCGGGCGGCGTCCGGAGCAACTGCACCAGCTGACGGAACAGGCCAAAGAAGCCTTTCCCCGGCAGTATCCGCTGCTGGCCAACCTGCTGATCGACGAGGTCGCGGGGCTGCTGGGCCCGCAGGCCCTAGCGGAACTGATGCGCAGCCTGGGGCGCAAACTGGCGGCCGACCTGACGCACGACGTCATCGACGAAGCGCAGATCGTCGAACACATGAACCGTTCGGGTTACCAGGCCGAGGTGTTTTTCCGCTCGACGGGCGAGCCGCAAATCATTGCGCACAATTGCGTGTTCCATCACCTGGCCAAAGCCCACCCGGTGGTGTGTGAGCTCGACCTGGCGCTGATCGGCGCACTGGGCGGCGGCACGACCGAACATCAGGAATGCATGCTGCGCGGCGGCCATGTCTGCCGCTTTTCGCTCAAGGCCGACAGTGCCGGGCCACCGCAGGGGCGAAACGGCGCGCCTTGACCGCGCCGGCCGGGGTGCTTTTCGACGGGCAATGAAAAGCCCGGTCCGACGCTGCATCGGACCGGGCTTGTGTGCGTCCGGTCAGGCCGGAACGCCGAGGATGATGTGGGAGGCCTTGATCACCGCCGTGGCGCTGACGCCGGCCGCCAGTCCCAGTTCGTTGACGGCGTCGCGGGTCACGATGGAGTAGACCTTCGATCCGCCGGACAGCTCGATCACCACTTCGGCGTTGACCGCGCCGTCGGTCACGCTCAGCACCTTGCCCTGCAGGCAGTTGCGGGCCGACAGGCGGATGCCCTCGGCGTCGGTCATCAGCATCACCCATGGCGCCTTGACCAGCGCCACCGCTTGCTTGCCGACCGCGATGCCCAGGGACTTGATGCTTTCCAGAGTGACCACGGCGACCAGTTGTTCACCGCCGGCCAGGGTCAGGACAACCTCGGCGTTGACCGCGCCTTCCTTGACCAGCGTGACCTGGCCCTTGAACACGTTGCGAGCACTGACTTTCATGACGGGCATCCTTTTTCTTGACTTATAGGTTAGGAAACGGAGCACATAGTCAAACCTAGCGCTGTATAAAAACAACTACAGCGCTGAGCTTGACGTGTTGCGCCTGCAACAGAACCCTGAAGGGCGCCGTAGGAAAACAATAGCCCGGTTTGCGCAGTCGATTGATCGCGTGCGCAAGCTTCAGATCAGCAGGTCTTCGTAGAACGCCCCGTAAGGCAGCTCGGGGTGGGCGATCTGGATTTCCAGGATCCACACGCCGGGGCTTGGCGCTGCGTCGAAATGGCCGAGGTCGCCGCCGCGATGGATGGCGTGGGGAAAATCGCTGACCCGATGCCCCTTGATGTCCAGGTTCAGCGTCCAACCCATGGCCTGGGCCTGATCGGCGGCGTACCGGTACAGTTCAGTGCCGGCGACACCTTCGCGCCAGTAGGCCTCGACCCGGTCGAACAGTGTCTTGGCGGCCTCCGCGCAGGCGATCATCTGCGGGTCGGAGCCGGTGGTGAACGTCGCCCCGGCATCGCCTTCGTGGCCCTGCCAGACCACGCCCATGTCGATGAAGAAAATGTCGTTTTCGCCCAGCACCGGGTCGCCGTCGGAGCGCTGCTTGAAGGTCTTGAGGGTATTGGCGCCGAAGCGGATCAGCAGCGGGTGCCAGATCCGTTCCATGCCCAACTCGGCAAGTATCTGTTTGCCCAACGCCTGGGCCTCGGATTCGAGCAGGCCGGGCCGGATGACCTCGGCGATCCGTTCCACCGCCTGCCAGGTCAGGCGTTGCGCCTGCCCCATCGACGCCAGCGCAAACCGCTCGCCGACCGCTTCTTTGCCGCTCAGGGTTGTGTTCATCGCTCATTCCTTTTGCCAGAACGCGCATCGATTGCGCTATATACATTTGTATATTGCGATACTAACCGAGCCATGACACAAAGTGTCAATCACTCTGTGCCCGCACCACCCCGCGCGCCTCCAGCAACCGCACAAAACTGCTCAGGCTGCGCGACACGGTGCCGCGCCGCCACACCAGCCATGTGGTCAGGTAGCGGAAATCCGCCGCCAGCGGCCACACGCTCACGGTGGCGCAGCCGGGCATGCTCTGCAGCATGCTGCGCGGCATCAGGGCGAGGCCGGCGCCGGCGCTGACGCAGGCGAGCATGCCGTGGTAGGACTCCATCTCGAAGATTTTGCCGGGCACCGCCGCGTCGGTGCTGAACCACTTTTCGAAGTGATGGCGGTAGGAGCAGTTGGCGCGGAAAGCGTAGATGCTCTCGCCGTTGACGTCCGCCGCCCGCCCGATCGGCCCATGGTGCAGCGGCGCGATCACGACCATTTCCTCCTCGAAGGCCGGGATCCCTTCCAGGGCCGGGTGCAGCACCGGGCCGTCGACGAACGCCGCCGCCAGCCGGCCGGACAGCACGCCATCGATCATCGTCCCGGACGGCCCGGTGGACAGGTCCAGATCGACCTTGGCGTATTGCTGGTTGTACGCCGCCAGCAACTCGGGAATGCGCACCGCCGCCGTGCTTTCCAGCGAGCCGAGCGGAAACGCGCCCTGGGGCTCCTCCCCCGCCACGGTGGCCCGCGCTTCCTGCACCAGGTCGAGGATGCGCCGCGCGTACTCCAGAAAGCTCCAGCCGGCCGGCGACAGTCGCAGGCGGCTTTTCTCGCGGATGAACAGTTCGACGCCCAGATCCTGCTCAAGCTGCTTGATCCGGGTCGTCAGGTTCGACGGCACCCGATGGATCTGCGCCGCCGCAGCGCTGATGCTGCCGTGCTCGGCCACGGCCTTGAAGATTTCCAGCTGCACCAGATCCATGATCATTCTCCAATCGTGAAAGAAACGCTCTTTATTATTCAGTTTCCAGAAAACGAATACCACCCTACTCTTGGGCCCATCCACTGACCTCGCAGGACGATGCCATGAGCCCGATTTCCAGCCTGACCCACGCCATTTCCGTCAACCCCGCCACGGGCGAGCAGATCGGTCACTACGCGTTCGAATCCGATGCCGCCCTCGACGCCGCCCTGACCCGCGCCGCCTTCGGTTTCGGCAAGTGGAAGCGCAAGCCGCTGCAGGACCGCTCCCGTGCCCTGACTGCCTTGGCTGGCGCCCTGCGCGACAACGCCGACGCCATGGCCACCATGATCACCCAGGAAATGGGCAAGCCGATCGCCCAGGCCCGCGGCGAAATCGAGAAGTGCGCCAAGCTCTGCGAGTGGTACGCCGAACACGGCCCGGCCATGCTCGACGCCGAGCCGACCCTGGTCGAAGGCGGCAAGGCGCGCATCGAATACCGTCCGCTGGGGCCGATCCTGGCGGTGATGCCGTGGAACTTCCCGATCTGGCAAGTGCTGCGGGGCGCGGTGCCGGCGCTGATCGCCGGCAACACTTACGTGCTCAAGCATGCGCCGAACGTGATGGGCAGCGCCTACCTGCTGCGTGATGCGTTCACCCGCGCCGGTTTCGCCGACGGTGTGTTCGAGGTCATCAACGTCACCCCCGAAGGTGTCTCCAAAGCCATCGCCGACCCGCGCATCGCCGCCGTCACCCTCACCGGCAGCGTGCGCGCCGGCATGGCCATCGGTGCCCAGGCCGGTGCCGCGCTGAAGAAATGCGTGCTGGAACTGGGCGGCTCCGACCCGTTCATCGTGCTCAACGACGCCGACCTGGACGAAGCCGTGCAGGCCGCTGTGATTGGCCGTTACCAGAACTCCGGGCAGGTGTGCGCCGCCGCCAAGCGCCTGATCGTCGAAGAAGGCGTGGTGGAGGAGTTCACCCGCAAGTTCGTCGAAGCCACCCGCCGACTGGTGATGGGCGATCCGCTGTCGGCCGACACCTACATCGGCCCGATGGCCCGCTTCGACCTGCGCGACGAGCTCGACGGGCAAGTGCGCGCCACCCTCGAAGAAGGCGCCACCCTGCTGCTCGGCGGCGGCAAGGCCCAGGGGCCGGGCAACTACTACGAGCCGACCGTGCTGGCCAACGTCACCGACCGCATGACTTCGTTCAGGCAGGAACTGTTCGGCCCGGTGGCGTCGATCATCACCGCCCGCGACTGCGCCCACGCCGTGGCCCTGGCCAACGACAGCGAGTTCGGCCTGACCGCGACGGTCTATACCGCCAACGTCCAACTGGCCCAGCAACTGACCAGTGAGCTGGAGACCGGCGGCGTGTTCATCAACGGCTACTCCGCCAGCGACCCCCGCGTGACCTTCGGCGGCGTGAAGAAGAGCGGCTTCGGTCGTGAGCTGTCGCACTTCGGCGTGCGCGAGTTCTGCAACGCGCAGACCGTGTGGCTGGACCGTCGCTGATCCTGCCTAAAACTGTGGCGAGGGAGCTTGCTCCCGCCGGACTGCGCAGCCGTCCCGCTGACAAAAGCGGGGCCGCTTCGCGACCCGGCGGGAGCAAGCTCCCTCGCCACAAGGTCATTACCGAGTCGGTATTTACTCAGTCAGGCTTGAAGTCGGTGGACAGCGCCAGCGCGTGCCACTCGGCCAGTTCCTGCGCCACCAGGCGGTTCTTCGCTTCGATCCGCGCCACCGTGTCGCTGCCCAGCGCCAGCCGTTGCGGCGGGTTCGGGGCATCGGCCAGCGCCAGCATCGCTTCGGCGAATTTCACCGGATCCCCCGGCTGCGCATGGTTGGCGGCCTCGGCGAAGGTGCGCATCTTGCCCACGGTGTCGTCGTAGTCCGGCAGCACCAGCGCGGTCTTGATCAACGATTGCTCATCCAGGAAATCGGTGCGGAAGAAACCCGGTTCGACCACCGTCGCATGGATGCCCAACGGCGCCAGTTCCTGATGCAGCGCTTCGCTGATGCCCTCCACCGCGAACTTGGTGGAGCCGTACACGCCCCAGCCCATATATGCCTGATAGCCGCCGATGGAGGAAATGTTGATCACCCGTCCGCTGCGCTGGGCACGCATGTGCGGCAGCACCGCGCGGGTCACGTTGAGCAGGCCGAACACATTGGTGGCGAACAGCCGCTCGGTTTCGCTGGCGCTGGTCTCCTCCACCGCACCCAGCACGCCGAAACCGGCATTGTTGACCAGCACGTCGATGCGGCCGAAGCGTTTGACGCCCTCCGCCACCGCTTGGTGGGCTTCGTCCTCGCGGGTGACGTCCAGCCGCACGGCCAGCAGGTTCGGGTGCTCGCCGAGGCGGTCGGTGATGTCTTGCGGCTTGCGGGCGGTGGCGATCACCGCGTCGCCGGCACGCAGGGCGTGTTCGGCGATCAGGGAACCAAAACCACGGGAAGCGCCAGTAATGAGCCAGGTACGCATATCAACTCCTCCTGTCAGCGACCCTGCGACAGTGCCGGGCCTTCTTGATGAGTTGAGTGAACTCTAAGGCCGTGCTACTGATGTGATAATCCCAGCAAATTTGCATGGCTTTGTGAAAGGCGCTCACAAATGAAGCAACCGTCCACCGCCGATCTGTCGATGTTCCTGTGCATCGCCCGGCACCTGAACTTCAGCCGCGCCGCGGTGGAGCTGGGGCTGACCCCTTCGGCCCTGAGCCATGCGCTGCGCACCCTGGAGAGCCGCCTGGGCGTGCGCCTGTTCAACCGCACCACCCGCAGCGTGGCCCTGACCGAGGCCGGCGAACGCCTGCAGGCGCGGCTCCAACCGGCGTTCCGCGACATCGACGATGCGCTGGAGGACCTCAACCGGTTCCGCGACAAGCCCTCCGGCACCTTGCGCATCACCGCCGGGCGCCAGGCGTGCGAGCTGGTGCTGCTGCCCATCGTCAGCGAGTTCTTGCAGGCCTATCCGGACATTCGCCTGGAAGTCATCGACAGCGACGCCCTGCTGGACATCGTCGCGGGCGGCTTCGATGCCGGCGTGCGCTTCGGCAACCGGCTGGAGGCGGACATGGTGTCAGTGCCCATCGGCCCTTCCCTGCGCTCGGTGGTGATCGGGTCGCCGGCGTTTTTCGAGCGCCATGCCACACCGCACAAGCCTGAGGACCTGCACGGGTTGCCGTGCATCCGTCACCGCTTCCCCAGCGGCACGCTGTACCGCTGGGAGTTCGAGCGCGGCGGCATCGCCCAGGACATCGAAGTCAACGGCCCGCTGACCTTGGGCGACGTCAGCCTGATGGTCGGCCCGGCACTGCAAGGCGCGGGGCTGGCCTATGTGTTCGAGGGCATGGTCAGCGAGCACCTGGCCGCCGGGCGTCTGGTGCAGGTGCTCGGCGACTGGTGCCCGTACTACCCCGGCCTGCACCTGTACTACCCGAGCCGGCGCCATGTGCCGGCGCCGCTGCGGGCCTTCATCGATTTCGCCCGCACGGGCAAGGCCGGCTGAGGCCGCTACAGGTACTTCAGCCAGGCGATGTCCTTGCGCCGGGCCTTCAGCAGCGAAAACCGGCGCACCGCCGGGAACAGCGCCACCGCCAGCGCAATCGCCGCCAGCCAGACAGCCCAGACCGAGGAAAAACCGAAATGGCTGCCCTGATTGAGCCCGAACAGCGCCACCCCGATCAGGTACAGCAGTTTCAGCGCATACAGGTGCAGCAGGTAGAAAAACATCGGCGCCGAACCGAACACCGTCAGCCAGCCGATCCAGCGCCGATCCCCGGCACGCTCGAACCCACGCAACAGCAACAGGCCGACGCCCAAGGTCAGCGCGATGAACAGCAGCGATGGCGGGTACTTGGTGATGTTGAAAAAGCTCATCAGGGTTTGCGCAGCGCTGTCGCCGAACGCCCACGGCTTCTCGCCATAGCCGTTGAGCAGGCGCAGCCCGACGAACCCCAGCAGTCCCGCGATGCCGGCCAGCAGCAGGCTGGAGCTGCGCACCGCCGCATCGGCGCCACGGGCGAACCACGGGCCCAGGGCATAACCCAGGCCGATCACGCCGATCCACGGCAACAGCGGATAGGACGTGCGCAGGCGCAGGCTTTCGCCCAGTTCGATCCAGCCTCGGTCATGCAGGATCGCCCAAGGCACGTGCAGCGCGGATTCCTTGGCGAAGTGCAGACCGTCGAGCAGGTTATGCCCGGCGATGACCGCAAGGCTCAGTGTCAGCAGCAGCCAACGGGGCAGCCAGACCAGCAGCGACAGCGCGATCATGCTCAGGCCGATGGCCCAGATCACTTGCAGGTAGATCACGCTGGGCGGCAGCTGGAACGTCCAGGCGAAGTTCACCAGGGTGAATTCGAGCACCACCAGAAACAGCCCGCGCTTGAACAGAAAGGCGCTGACCGCCGCTTTGCCTGCGTGTCTTTCGCCGAACAGCCACGCCGACAACCCGGTCAGCAGCACGAACACCGGCGCGCACAAGTGCGCCAGGGTGCGGCTGAAAAACAGGTCGGGCTCCGTGGCCGCGATGTCCATCGGATCGCTGACCTGACGGTGCAGCAGAAAGGTTTCGCGCACGTGGTCCAGCAGCATGAACAGGATGACCAGGCCCCGGAGGGCATCGATGGACAGCAGGCGGCCGGTCACAGGTGGAACGGGTTGGGAAGCGGCAAGGGTCATGGCGGTATCGCAATCGAAAAGAGAATCCGACCGGGGCCGACAGCGGAGGGCCCCGAATTTGCGTTACCTTATAACACTAATTTGTCGATGAACGGCCAGCCGCCCTCAAACGGTGCGCAGACGCTCCAGCAACACCTGCAACGGATGGCGCAGCGCCCGCTCCGACTGGCGCTTGACCTGGCTGCGGCACGAATAGCCGGTGGCCAGCGCCTCGCCCCGTTCCGCCGGCGCCTCGACCTGCCGCGCCCAGGACTGCTCGTAGATCACTGCCGAGGTTCCGCGGTTGCGCGCCTCATGGCCGTAGGTGCCGGACATCCCGCAGCAGCCGGTCGCCTGGGTCGCGAGCTTGAGGCCGACGCGCTCGAACACCTGCTCCCACTGCCGGGTCGCTGCCGGGGCGTTGGTCTTCTCGGTGCAGTGCGCCAGCAGGCGGAAGCCCTCCACCGCCGGCAGACCGCTGCGCTCGGGCATCGCCTTGAGCAGCCACTCCTGCACCAGCGCCACCTCCGGGCAACGCTCCATCCCCGGCACCTTGAGGTACTCCTGGCGATAGACCAGGGTCATGGCCGGATCCAGCCCCACCAACGGCACGCCGAGATCGGCCAACTCGCGCAACTGCCCGGCGTTGCGCAACGCCGCACGGTTGAACGCCGACAGGAAACCCTGCACATGCAGCGGCTTGCCGTTGGCGCTGAACGGCGCCAAGTAGACCTGATAGCCCAGACGCGAGATCAGCTCGACCAGGTCCGCCAGCAGCGGCGCCTCGAAGTAACGGGTGAACGCATCCTGCACCAGCACCACGCTGCGTTCGCGCTGCGCCTGGGTCAGCGCCGACAGCGCCGGCACCGTGGCCGGCTGCACGTGCCAGCGACGCATCGCCCCGTGGAAATCGAAGCGGCTGAGCAGCGGCACATCGACCATGCCGCCGAGGCGTTCCAGCATCCGCCGGCTCAACGCCGACCCCATCACACCGTTGTAGATCAGCGGCACCCGCGCCAGGAACGGCATGCTGTACTCCAGCGAGGCGATCAGGTAATCGCGCAGCGGCCGCAGGTAGCGGGTGTGGTACAGCTCCAGGAAACGCGAACGGAAGTCCGGCACGTTGACCTTCACCGGGCACTGCCCCGCGCAGGATTTGCACGCCAGGCACCCGGCCATGGCGTCGTACACCTCATGGGAGAAATCCGCCGCCGGGCTACGGCCGTTGCGCCAACGCTGCACCAGGTTGGCGAAGAACGGCGGCCGGCGTGTGCCCTCGGCCAACACATCGACCCCTGCCTCGCCTTGCAGGCGCAGCCACTCGCGGATCAGCGACGCCCGGCCCTTGGGCGACTGCGCACGTTGGCGGGTGGCCTTCCACGACGGGCACATGGCGTCGTCCGGATCGAAGTTGTAGCAGGCGCCGTTGCCGTTGCAGTGCATCGCCGCACCGTAGTCCTGCCAGACCTTTTCGTCGATCTGCCGGTCCAGCTCGCCGCGCAGGGTCACTTCGTCGATCTTCAGCAAGGCGGCGCCGGGGATGTCCGGGGTGGCGATCTTGCCGGGGTTGAACTGGTTGAACGGGTCGAACGCCGCCTTCAGCGCTTGCAGCGCCGGGTACAGTTCGCCGAAGAACGCCGGCGCGTATTCCGAACGCAGGCCCTTGCCGTGCTCGCCCCACAGCAGGCCGCCGTAGCGTTGGGTCAGCGCGGCGACGCCGTCGGACACCGGGCGCACCAGCGCCGCCTGCTGCGGGTCCTTCATGTCGAGGATCGGCCGCACGTGCAGCACGCCGGCATCGACATGGCCGAACATGCCGTACTGCAGCTTGTGGCTGTCGAGCAGGTCGCGCAGTTCGGCGATGTACTCGGACAGGTGCTGCGGCGGCACGGCGGTGTCCTCGACGAACGGCTGCGGCCGCGCCTCGCCGGCGACGTTGCCGAGCAGCCCCACCGCCCGCTTGCGCATGCCGTAGACCTTGTTCACCGCCGCCTGGCCCACCGCGATCGTGTGACCCAGGCGCTGCACCGTGGCGTCGCTGCCCAGATGCCCGAGGAAGGCTTCGACCCGGCGTTGCAGGTCGTCCGGGTCATCGCCGCAGAACTCCACCAGGTTGATGCCCCGGGTCGGCTGGTCGGCGCTTTCCGGAAAGTATTCGGCCACGCCGTGCCAGACGATGTCCTGCATCGCCAGCATCAGCACTTTGGAGTCCACGGTCTCGATCGACAGCGGCTTGAGCGCCATCAGCGCCCGGGCATCGCGCAAGGCCTCCATGAAGCCGGCGTAGCGGATGTTCACCAGCATCGTGTGCTTGGGGATCGGCAGCACGTTGAGCTTGGCTTCCACCACGAACCCCAGCGAGCCCTCGGCGCCGCACAGCACGCTGTTGAGGTTGAAGCGCCCGTCGGCCTCGCGCAGGTGCACCAGGTCGTAGCCGGTCAGGCAGCGGTTCAGGTCGGGGAAGCGTTCGCGGATCAGCTCGCCCTGTTCGTCGATGATCTGCCGCGCGCAGCGGTAGACCTCGCCGACGCGGTCCTGGCGGGCGCACTGCTCGGCCAACTGTTGCTCTGCCAACGGATGCCCGTGCAAGCGCTCGCCGCCGCGCAGCACCATGTGCAGCTCCAGCACGTGGTCGCGGGTCTTGCCGTAGGTGCAGCTGCCCTGGCCGCTGGCGTCGGTGTTGATCATCCCGCCGACCGTGGCGCGGTTGGAGGTGGACAGCTCCGGGGCGAAAAACAGCCCGGAGGCTTTAAGCGCGGCGTTGAGCTGGTCTTTCACCACGCCCGCCTGCACCCGCACCCAACGCTGCTCCACGTTGATCTCAAGGATGCGGTTCATGTGCCGCGACAGGTCGACGACGAGGCCGTCGGTCAGCGACTGGCCGTTGGTGCCGGTGCCGCCGCCCCGTGGCGTCACCACCACCTGGCGATGGGCAGGTTCGGCGATCAGGCGCGCCAGCAGCGCGACGTCGTCGGCATCCCGTGGGAACACCGCCGCCTGCGGCAGGCGCTGGTAGATCGAGTTGTCGGTGGCCAGCACCACGCGGCTGGCGTAGTCGGCGCTGATTTCGCCCTTGAAGCCCTGATCCTTCAGGGCCTGAAGGAATCGTTGGTAATCGGCGTTCAGGGCGGCAACAGGCGACAGCTGGGCAATCATGGGTCGGGGCATCTCGGTCGGAAAAGGCGTTGTGGCAGTAAACACTTGTAGGCAACGAATGATTGCGTCAGGCTCCGCCATCTCATGGTGCCCATGTTCATTGCAGAGGCGGTCTGCGACAAACGTAAATTCGACCCGACTTTAATGACTAAAACGAATGAATCCGCGAACCCTCACCCCCTCGATGTCGTTGCTGCTGGCCTTTGAGGCCGCCGCCCGCCATGAAAGCTACACCCGCGCCGCCCACGAGCTGTCGCTGACCCAGAGCGCGGTCAGCCGTCAGGTGCAGATCCTGGAGAAGATGCTCGGCATGCGCCTGTTCACCCGCGAGGGCCGGCGGGTGATCCTCACCGACGTCGGGCGCATGTACCAGCGCGAACTGGCCGAAGCCCTCGGCCAGATCCGCAGCGCCACCCTGCAGGCCATGGCGTTCGGCTCCGGCATCCACAGCCTGCGGCTGGCGACGCTGCCGACCTTCGGCTCGAAATGGCTGCTGCCGCGCCTGAAGGACTTCTACACCGCCCACCCCGGCATGACCGTGCACCTGCATTCGCGCATCGAAGCCATCGACTTCGACACCAGCGAGATCGACGCCGCGATCTGCGTCGGCGGCGGCGACTGGCCGGGCCTGACGGCCCATCGCCTGCACACCGAGGAACTGGTGGCCATCGCCAGCGCGCAACTGTCCGAAACCGAACGCCAGGCCGCCGAGCGGCAGATCGCCGACCAACTGCTGCTCAATGTCAGCAGCAACGCCCAGGCCTGGGCCGAATGGTTCAGCCACCACGCCCTGCCCCACCGCCGCATGCGCATCGGCCCGAGCTTCGAAATGACCTCGCACCTGATCCAGGCCGTGCGCGCCAACATCGGCGTCGGCCTGGTGCCCAGGATCCTGGTGGAGGACGAACTGCAGAACGGCGAGCTGCTGCAACTGGGCGAACCGATCACCAGCCGCCGCAGCTATTACCTGGTGTACCCGGCACGCAACGAATCGCTGCCGTCGCTGAAGGCGTTCCGGGACTGGCTGGTGCAGACGCTCTGAACCTGGAACCGCCTTCGCGGGCAAGCCCGCTCCCACAGGGTTGTGCAGTGTCCCCAACCCCTGCATTCACCCGAAATCCTCTGTGGGAGCCAGCCTGCTGGCGAAGAGGCTGGGCCAAGCGGCCTCAGAACCTCGGCTTGACCGCTTTCCAGTCCGGTTTGTAACGCTGCATTTGCCGCACATCGTCACGCTGGCGGATCCCGCAGGTCAGGTACTGGTCATGCAGCTTGTCCAGTTGCGCGTAATCCAGCTCGACGCCCAAGCCCGCCGCGCGGGTGATCTTCACGCAGCCGTCGACGATCGGCAGCTTGCCGCCCTTGATCACCTCCTCGTCCGGCTCTTGCCATGGATAGTGAGTGTCGCAGGCGTAATCCAGGTTCGGCACCGATGCGGCCACATGGGCCATGGCCATCAGGCTGATGCCCAAGTGCGAGTTGGAGTGCATCGACACGCCGAGGCCGAAGGTGTCGCACATTTTCGCCAGGGTCTGGGTGTCGCGCAGGCCGCCCCAGTAATGGTGGTCGGCGAGCACGATCTGCACGCTGTTCTGCTCGACGCTGCGGCGGAACTCATCGAAATCGGTGACCACCATGTTGGTCGCCAACGGCAGGCCGGTGCGCTTGTGCAGCTCGGCCATGCCGTCGAGGCCCGGAGTCGGATCCTCGTAGTACTGCAAGTCGTCGCCGAGCAGTTCGGCCATGCGGATGGACGTTTCCAGCGACCAGTTGCCGTTGGGGTCGATGCGCAGCGGCAGACCGGGAAACGCCTTCTTCAGCGCCTTGATGCACGCCACCTCATGCTCCGGCGGCAAGGTGCCGGCCTTGAGCTTGATGCTCTTGAAACCGTAGGCCTCGATCATCCGCGCCGCCTGGGCGACGATCTGCTGTTCGCTCAGCGCCTCGCCCCAGTTGTCCGGCTTGTAGGGCGAATCCACGTGCTGCGCGTACTTGAAGAACAGGTAGGCGCTGAACGGCACTTCATCGCGCAGCGCACCGCCCAGCAGGTCCACCAACGGCACGTTCAGGTAGCGCGCCTGCAAGTCGAGAAACGCCACTTCGAACGCCGAATAGGCGTTGCTCACCGCTTTGCTGGCGTGGGAACCGGGGGCCAGTTCGGCGCCGGCCACGCTGGCGGGTTTGTTCGCGGCGACGGTGGCCTGCACGATGCGGCGCAGTTGGTTGAGATTGAACGGGTCGAGGCCGATCAGTTGCGCCTGCAACTGCTGCTGGATCGCCAGCGCCGGGGCGTCGCCGTAGCTTTCGCCCAGGCCGATGTAGCCGTTGTCGCTCTCGATCTCGATGATCGAACGCAGCGCGAAGGGTTCGTGGATGCCGCTGGCGTTGAGCAGCGGCGGATCCCGGAAGGCAATCGGGGTGACGGTCACGCGGGTGATTTTCAAGGGAACGCTCCTGCTGGATCGGAATCAGTGGCTGGCAGCCGTTTTCGCCGCCGTCGCGACGGCGGTCTCACGGCCGGGCTTTGCCGGGGTTTGGCCCTTGGCGCCGGGCGCCATGCGGGCGAAGAAGATCACCACCGCCGCCACCAGCGAAGTGGCGGCCAGGCCGTACAGGCCGCCCTCGATGGAACCGGTGGTCTGTTCGAGGAAACCGAAGGCGGTCGGCGCAACGAAGCCGCCCAGGTTGCCGATGGAGTTGATCAGCGCGATCACCGCCGCCGCGATGCGCGCATCCAGGTAACTCTGCGGAATCGGCCAGAACAGTGCCGACGCCGCCTTGAAACCGATGGCGGCAAAGCAGATGGCGACGAAGGCGAACACCGGCCCGCCGGTGGTGGACATGAACATGCCGACCGCGGCGATCACCAGGGTCAACGCCACCCAGGCCTGCTGGAATTTCCATTTGCCGGCCAACGCGGCGAAGCCGTACATCGCCGCGATGGAGATGATCCACGGGATCGAATTGAGCAGGCCGACCTGGAAGTCGCCGAGGTTGCCCATCTTCTTGATCATGCTCGGCAGCCAGAAGGTCGCGCCGTAGATGGTCAGGGCGATGGAGAAATAGATGAAGCAGAACAGCGCGATCTGCCGGTCCGCCAACAGCTTGAACACCGACGGCTTGACCGCCTGGGCCGCTTCCCGGGCCCGCTGCTCGTCGGCGATCGCCGCCACCAGCGCTTCGCGCTCCTCCTCGCTCAGCCACCGGGCCTGGCGCGGGTGCGATTGCAGCCAGAACCAGACGAACCCGCAGAGCACCACCGACGCGGCACCCTCGATGAGGAACATCCACTGCCAGCCGTGCAGGCCCATCCCGCCGATGTGCAGCAGCGCCCCGGACACCGGCCCGGAAACCACCGACGCGATCGCCGAACCGCTGAGGAACACCGCCATGGTCTTGCCCCGCTCGGACGCCGGCAGCCACTGGGTGAAGTAGTAGATGATCCCCGGAAAGAACCCGGCCTCGGCGGCGCCGAGAATGAAGCGCAGCACGTAGAAACTGATCTCGCCCTGCACGAACGCCATGGCCATGGCGGCGGCGCCCCAGGTGAACATGATCCGCGTCAGCCAGGCGCGGGCGCCGTAGCGCTGCAGGAGCATGTTGGACGGCACTTCGAACAGGGCGTAGCCGATGAAGAACAGCCCGGCGCCCAGTCCGTAGGCGGCCGCGCCGATGCCCAGGTCGGTTTCCAGGTGGCTGCGCACGAAGCCGATGTTGACCCGGTCGATGTAGTTGACGATGAACATCACCACGAACAGCGGCAGCACATGGCGCTTGACCTTGGCGGCGGCCCGGGCGAGGACGGCGATGTCCGGCGGACTCTGGAGGGTATTCAAGGGGCGACTCCCGATCATTGTTTTTTTAGGGAAGCTTGAGGCACAGGCCGATCATGGACGCCGGTATTGATCCCGTCTAATCTAACTTGGCACTTGATTGATACCCGGATTGGATCAATGTTCGAACTCACCCAGCTGCGCTGCTTCACCACCGTCGCCACCGAACTGAATTTCCGCCGCGCCGCCGAACGGCTGAACATGACCCAGCCGCCGCTGAGCCGGCAGATCCAACTGCTGGAGCATCACCTGGGCGTCGAACTGTTCACCCGCAACACCCGCAGCGTGGCGCTCACCGCCGCCGGCCGGGCCTTCTTCATCGAGGCGCAGAACCTGCTGGAGCGCGCCCAGCAGGCGGCCGTCACCGCCCGACGGTTCGCCGAGGGCGACATCGGGTCGGTCAACATCAGTTTCGTCGGCAGCGCCGTGTATGAGTTTTTGCCCAAGGTCATCGCCGAGGCGCGGCTGAACCAGCCCCAGGTGAAAATCGACCTGACGGAAATGAACACCTACCAGCAGCACGAAGCGCTGCGGGCCCGGCGCATCGACCTCGGCATCGTCCGCGCGCCGCTGCTGGAGCCGGGCTACGCCACCGAATGCCTGGTGCGCGAACCGTTCGTGCTGGCCGTGCCGAGCGGCCATCGCCTGGCGGAGGCGGCTGAGGTGTCAGTCAGCGACCTCGACGGCCAGCCGTTCCTGATGTACTCCCACGCCGCCTACCCGCCGTTCAACGAACTGCTGACCGGCACCCTGCGCTCGGCCCGGGTCGCCCCGGACTACGTGCAATGGCTGGGGTCTTCGCTGACCATCCTGGCCCTGGTCAACGCCGGCATGGGCCTGGCCCTGGTGCCGCGTTGCGCCACCAGCGTGGTGTTCAGGAATGTGGTGTTCCGCGAGATCGACCTGGGTGACGGGGTGCAGAGCGAGCTGCACCTGATCTGGCGGGAGAACAACGACAACCCGGCGTTTGCGATGCTGCTGGAGGGCATTCGCCGGGCGGTGAAGGACGGTTGGGGTCAGGCAGGCCTGCACGGAAACGGATAATACTTGGGTGGCGGCGGTGCCTTCGCGCCCTTGATCAAAGGCGTTTCCAACAGCTTCCCGTCCGGCCCCACGAAAAGGCGCTCCAAGTGCTCTGGCATCGGTTGCGGTGCTCTGGCGGTCATAGTGAACCCTCTGATACCGGGTTGAATTCAACCCATTTAACCTTCGCGGAATCTATCAGCAAAAATTCGGCACCGACAGGCTCCAGCTTGCCATCATCCCTGAGCCAGCGCGGATACTTCATAAGGAACTGTCCACGGGTCGACTCCGGCGGCCACTCGACAGGCCAGCCTAGAACGCGCCTTTCGTCCGTCAAATGCAGGGTCAGTACCCGATCGTACTGCGCGAAGGCACTGAACCATTCACTCGGGTAAGAAGATTGTTTCGTCACGTTTCTGCTGCGCAGCCAACCGTGCAACCGGTCATTGGTGGCCAGGCAACAGGCGAACAACCCAAGCACCAGCGACACGGCAAACGCCCAGAACGCCTGCGCCCCGCCATCCCATTTTCCTACGGAAAAACCCCACACCCCCACCCACCGGCAGACGGCGCCAATCCCCATCACCACGCCGTGAATCACAAACGTGAAAATCAGCGCCTGCACGATCTGCCCGAACGTATCGGGCCGCCTGAACGCCGTGAGGGTGTAGAACACCCAGGTCGAGACGAACCCAGGGATCAGGTACTGCAACAACGGAATCACTTCCTTCACCAGATCATCCATGACCCGCGGCTCCTCAAAACAGAAAACAGACCTCCCTCAATGACGATGCCGGCCCCCACAGGAGCCGGCATCCGAAGCCTAGCCCAGGCAGCGAAACCGCCCCGGGCCAAGTGTCACATCTCATTGCGCAGGCGCCGGGCCTACGCATCCTGCAGGATCAGGTCCGCCCCCTTCTCCGCCACCATCAGCACCGCCGCGTGGGTGTTGCCCGACGTCACGTTGGGGAAGACCGACGCATCGACGATCCGCAGCCCTTGCAGGCCATGCACCTTGAGCCGCTTGTCGACCACCGAGACCTGCTCGTCCGCCCCCATCGCGCACGAGCCGCACAAGTGGTAGATCGAGCCGCAGTTGTCGCGAAAGTACTGCAGCATCTGCTCGTCGCTCTCCACCGCCGGCCCCGGCAGGACTTCGTCGACCGTGATGCCTTTGAGCGCAGGCGCGCCCATGATCTTGCGCATCAGGCGACTGCCCTGGATCACCTCATCGATGTCCTTCTGCGTGCTCAGGTAGTTGGGGTCGATCAGCGCGGCGTCACGCGGGTTCTTCGAGGCGATCTCGATGTGCCCGCGGCTGGTGGGCCGGCACGGGTTGAAGCACAGCAGGAAGCCTGAATACGGTTCGGGCTTGAGGCTGGCCTTGTTGTTCTTCGGGATCTGGTACGACAGCGGGTTGAAGTACAGCTGCAGGTTCGGATGCGCCTGCTGCACGTCGCCGCGGAAGAAGCCGCCGGCCTGGTTGACGCTCATCGCCAGCGCGCCCTTGCGGGTGAACAAGTACCGGATGCCGAGCTTGAGCTGGCCGAACAGCGAGCTGAGCTCATCATTCAGCGTCGGGATGTTGGCCTTGTAGTAATAGCTCACGCACAGGTGGTCCTGCAGGTTGCGCCCCACCGCCGGCAGGTGCTTGACCACCGGAATCCGGTGCTTGGCCAGCAAGGAGCGGTCCGCCACGCCGGACAGTTGCAGGATCTTCGGCGTATCGACCGCCCCGGCGCACAGGATGACTTCCTTGCGTGCGGTGAACGTGCGCGTCACGCCGTGCTGGGTGATGGCGATGCCGGTGGCGCGCTGCGCGCTGTCGTCGAACAGCACACGGTCGACCAGCGCGTAATGCTCCACGCTCAGGTTCGGCCGGCCCAGCGCCGGGTGCAGGTGCGCGAAGCTGCTGGAGCAGCGCTGGCCGTTGCGCGTGTTGACGTCGTAGATGCCGGCGCCCTCGAACGTCGGCCCGTTGAAGTCGTCGCTGCGCGGATAGCCCAGCTCATCGCAGCCCTTGAGGAACACGTCGCAGATCGGGTGGGTCTGGCCCGCCATCGGGGTGATGCTGATCGGGCCGCTGCCGCCGTGGTACTCGCTGTCGCCCAGCGGATGGTTCTCCAGCTTGCGAAAGTACGGCAGCACGTCCTTGAAGCCCCAGCCGTCGTTGCCGTTGGCGGCCCAGTCGTCGAAGTCATGGGCCTGGCCGCGCACGTAGATCATCGCGTTGATCGAACCCGATCCGCCCTGCACCTTTCCGCGCGGGGCGTAGATCTCACGGTTGCCGAGCTGTTTCTGCGGCTGGCTGTAGTACATCCAGTTGAACGTCGGGTTGTAATACATTTTGGCGAAGCCGACCGGGATCTTGAACCACGGCGAACTGTCCTTGCCGCCCGCCTCCAGCAGCAGCACCGAGTGTTCGCCCGAGGCCGAGAGCCGGTTGGCCAGCACGCAGCCGGCGGCGCCTGCGCCAGCGATGATGTAGTCGTATGTCATGCACGGTTACCGCGTCAGTCGTTGTACGAAAATCGAATGGGCAATGCGGTGCTCTGCGGGAGCCAACAGGCGGGCTCCCGCAGGACAGCATCGGCCCTGTCAGCCCTTGGCCGGCGAGGTGTCTTTCACGTCGGCCGGGGTCGGGGCCATCTGCAGGTGCAGGCGCTCTCCGGTGTACGGCGAATGCCTGCGCACCACGTCCATGTCCAGCTCCACCCCCAGGCCCGGCTCGGTGGACGGGATGATGTAGCCGTCCTCCCACTGCAACGGTTTCTTCAGGACTTCGGCGTGGAAGCCGCCCCAGGTCTCGATGCTTTCCTGGATCAGGAAGTTCGGCGTGCAGGCCGCCAACTGGAAGCTCGCCGCCGCGCCGATCGGGCCGTTGTACAGGTGCGGCGCGATCTGCGCGTAATGCGCTTCGGCCATGCTGGCGATCTTCTTGCCTTCGAGCAGGCCGCCGCAGCGCCCCACGTTCATCTGCAGGATCGACGCCCCGCCGGCCTGCAGCAGCTTGAAGAACTCGTACTTGGTGGTCAGGCGCTCGCCGGTAGCGATCGGAATGCTGGTCTTGGCCGCGACCTGCGCCATGGCCTCTTCCTGGCCCGGCGGCACCGGCTCCTCGAACCACAGCGGGTCGTACTTCTCAAGGCGCTTGGCCAGGCGGATCGCCGAAGACGGCACCATTTGCCCGTGGGTGCCGAACAGCAGGTCGCACTGGTTGCCCACCGCCTCACGGATCTTGCGGCAGAAGGTTTCGCAGCGCTCCAGCACCTCCAGCGAGATCTGGTGCCCGGAGTACGCGGTGTACGGGCCGGCCGGATCGAACTTCACGGCGGTGAAGCCCTTCTGCATGTTCTGCACCGCGCATTCGGCGGCCAGGTCCGGATCGTCGTAGTCGTATTCGCCGCGGCTGTTGAGCGGGTACAGGTAGGTGTAGGAACGCAGGCGCTCGTGCACCTTGCCGCCCAGCAGTTCGTAGACCGGCTTGTTCGCGGCCTTGCCGATGATGTCCCAGCAGGCCATTTCCAGGCCGCTGACCACGCCCATCATGGTCAGGTCGGGCCGCTGGGTGAACCCGCTCGAATAGGCCTGGCGGAAGAAGCGTTCGATGCGGTGCGGATCCTGGTCGAGCAGGTAGCGTTCGAACACGTCCTCGATGATCGGCAGCATGGCCTTGGGGCCGAAGGTGGCGGCGTAGATCTCGCCGACGCCTTCGATGCCGCACGCGGTCCTGAGCTTGACGAACAGCCAGTACATGCCGCCGATGTGCGGTGGCGGTACGGCGACGATGTGGGTTTCAAGGGCGACGATTTTCATCTCAGGCACCTGCCTTGTTCGAGGATTTGCGATTGATCCGGGCGCGCAGGGTCAGCGCGGCGCATGTGCCGATCAGGCCGACGCCGGCGATGTAGCCGAAGTAGAGCTTGTAGCCGAGCGCACCCGGATACTGTTCGGTGAGGTAGCCGTTGATCAGCGGAATGAAGGCATCCGGCATGTAGCCCACCACCGAGACGATGCCGATGGCCAGGCCGGTGATGCGCAGCGGGATGTCGCAGCTGTCGAGGATCGCCCAGTACAGGCCACGGATCGCGTAGGTCATCAGGCCGATGAAGATCACCGTGCCGATCAGCAGGCCCATGCTGTTGAGCGCCGGGAACACGATCAGTCCGACCATCGCCAGCGAGGCCAGCAGCAGCGCCACGGTCAGCACCGAGACGTTGGAGAACTTGTCGCCCAGCCAGCCGCCGCCGATGCCGCCCACCGGGCGCATCCACAGCTTGATGGTGGTGATGGTGCCAGCCATCACGGCGGTCATGCCGCCCCCTTGCAGGTAATCCGAGAAACTGTAGGTGGCCCAGAAGATGTGATAGCCGCAGAACACGATGGCGGTGACCAGCCACAGTTCGGGGATCTTCACCAGCGTGGCCAGGTCGGCCAGCAGGTTGAACTTGCCCTTCTCCACCGCCGGCGTGTCCTCCATCGACTTCGGATCCTTGATCAGCACCAGCACACAGCCCAGCGCGATACAGGTGAAGGCGTAGAGGTAGACCACATGGCGGAAGCCTTCGGCGGTGGATTCGCCGCGGGTTTCGGTGGCGTAGGCGAACAGGCCCAGGGCCACCGTCGCCAGCAGCGCCTCGACCAGCCCGCGGCCGCCGTCGAGGATGCCGAAGAAGCGGCCCTGCTCGGAGTGGTGGGCGATCATCTTGACCCGCTTGAGCACCGACGCCCAGAACGTCAGGCCGGTGGTCAGGCCCCAGCAGCCGAAGATGATCATCAGGCCGGTCATCGACGGCGCCGTGGAGTACCACAGCCCCAGCGCGCCGGTCGCGACCAGCGAAAAGAAGATCAGGAAACGCGGTGCGATGCGGTCGGCCAGCCAACCGCTGGGCAGGTAGCTGAGCAGGAAAATCGTGCCGAGCATCGAGTACAGGTAGCCCAGTTCGCTGTGGCTGATCTGGAACACTTCGAGCATGGTGGTCTGGTAGACCTGACGCAGGTACAGGATCGGATAGATCGCGCCGGCGGCCAGCACCAGCAACATCAGTTGGACATAGCGACTTCCCTTGTCGCTGCGGCTTTGCGAAGCCGAAGTGGAGCCCTGGACAGCAGCGGAGGATGCAGGCTTGGACATGGATGAGACCTCGGGCGACCCGGTGTCCGGGCGCCCCTGATAATTGTTTTTATAGGTGTAGCGTGAGGCGTGTCGCGGCGAATCAGTACTTCATGACCACCAGACGGGTCTGGGTGAATTCGAGCATCCCGTGCTTGCCGTCGTCGCCGCCCAGGCCCGAGCGTTTCCAGCCGGCGTGGTAGCCCTGGTACGGGTCGGCCGGGGTGCGGTTGACGTACAGCTCGCCGGCCTCGATGGCGTTGGCGACTTTCTGCGCGGTGCGGTAGTTCTCGGTGTAGAGCACCGACGACAGGCCGAACTGGTGATCGTTGGCCAGGGCCAGGGCTTCGTCGATGTCGCGGTATTTGAGCACCGGCAGCACCGGGCCGAAGATTTCCTCCTGGACGATTTCCATGTCCTGGCGGCAGCCGCTGAGCAGGGTCGGCGGGTAGAAATGCCCAGGCCCCTCAGGCAGCACGCCGCCGCTTTCGAGCACGGCGCCGTCGGCGACGGCGCGCTCGACCATGGCGTGGATGTTCTTCTGCGAGCTGGCATTGGCCAGCGGCCCCATCAGGCTGGCGTCGGTGGCGCGGTCGCCGAACTTCACCGCAGCGATTTTCGCCTTGAGCAACGCCAGGAAGCGGTCGTGCACGCTTTCCTGCACGTAGACCCGCTCCACCGCCGTGCACAGCTGGCCGCAGTGGGTGGTCTTGGAGCCGATGATGGCGGTCGCGGCGGCTTCCAGATCGGCGTCGGCCTCGATGATCGCCGGCGTCTTGCCGCCCAGTTCCAGCGAAGGTTTGGCGATGTTGGCCTTGCAGTAGTCGAGAACGATCCGCCCGGCGTTGACGCTGCCGGTCAGGGTAATCAGCCCCACGGCCTCGTGCGTACAGACCGCGGCCGCCGTGGCGTGATCCATGGTCAGAATGTTGATGACGCCGGCGGGCATGCCCGACTGCTGCACGGCCCGGGCGATCTCGAACGCCGAGGTCGGGGTGTTGTTGCTCGGGCGCACCACCACGGTGTTGCCGGCGATCAGCGCCGGAGCGACCTTGCGCAGCAAGGTGTAGACCGGGTAGTTGAACGGGATCAGGCAGGCGACCACACCAATGGGTTCGCGGTGCAGGAACAGGTTTTCGTCCGGGCTGTCGCTGGGAATGATCTCGCCTTCGATGCGGCGCGCCCACTCGGCGTGGTAGCGGGTGATCTGCGCGGCGTAACGGGCTTCGTTGCTCGCGTCGGCCAGGCTTTTGCCGGACTCGGCGGCCAGGGCGGCGCCGATGGCCTCGGCACGGTCTTCCAGGGCGGCGGCGAAGGCCCTCAGGTGTTCGGCGCGCTCGATGGCGGTGAGCTTGCCCCAGGTTTTCTGCGCGGCGGCGGCGGCCTCCACGGCAGCGGTGGCCTCTTCGGCGGTGGCGGCCGAGACCTGGCCGATCAGCGCTTCGGTGGCCGGGTTATGGATCGCAATCCGCGCGGCGCTGGCCGGTTCGGTGAAGTGGCCGTTGACAAAATTTCGCTCGACTCGCATGTGCATCGCCCATCGTTTGTTTTTATCGATGGCGCCAGTCTTGCCGCCTTGCCGGCCATGGACAAACGACTTATCGGGCGGACAAACATGCGAAAAACGAACGTTACCCGGTCTGGAGTGCAACGGGCACTTTGGGCGATGACTGGCCAGGTTGCCCTGTGGAGTCTGGGCTGACGCTTTCGCCAGCAGGCTGGCTCCCACAGGGAGGCTGGTGAAGGCCAGGCTGATCAGATGGCGGCGGTGGAAGGCTCCAGCTGCCGCTGCGCCAGCCAGATTTCCTCCTGCAGCCATTGGCTGAACATCTGCAGTTGCGGCGTGTGCGTCTGCTCCGGGCGGGTCACCAGCCAATAGGACTGATGCCCCTCCACGTGCACGTTGAGCACCTGGGTCAGCTGTCCGCTGGCCAGTTCCGCCGCGACCATGTGCCAGTCGGCGATGGTGATGCCCAGGCCGTCGGTGGCCGCGCGGATCGCCAGGTCCAGCAGGTCGAACTCATAGCCGCCCTGGGTATCGACGCCGCTGATGCGCGCCGCGTCGAGCCAGTGCTTCCAGGTCAGGTAGCGCTGGTCCTCTTTGGCCAGCACGTGCAGCAGGGTCAGGCGATTGAGGTCGATGCCCTGCTCGCCGCCCTCGCGGGCATACAGTGACGGCGCGCACACGGCGATGTGCCGCTCCTGGATCAGCAACGAGCTGTCGAGCCCGTCCCACTCGCCATCGCCGAAACGGATCGCGCAATCGAGGGTGCTGGTCTCCGCCAGGCTGTCCTGCAGGCGGGTGGTGATGCTCAGCTCCAGCTCCGGGTGCATTTCGCGCAGGCGCCCCAGGCGCGGCATCAGCCAGCGGCGGGTGAAGGTCGGCGGCGCGTTGATGTGCAAACGGTTGGAATGGGTCCTCTGCTGGATGCTGCGCACCGTCAGCTCGATCTTGTCGAACGACTGGTGCAGCGCCCGCAGCAGGATCCGCCCGGCCCCGGTCAGTTCCAGGTGATGGTGGCGGCGCTCCAGCAGGCTTTCGCCGAGCTGTTCCTCAAGCTGCCGAACCTGCCGGCTGACGGCGCTCTGGGTGACGTTGAGCAACTCGGCGGCACGGGTGAAGCTGCCGGTGCTCCCGGCCACTTCGAACGCCTTGAGCGCGTTCAGGCCGGGCATTTTGCGTTTCATGGAAGGCACTCGAAACCACTGACAAGGCGTAAAGCTTCCCATGACTTTGACGAATTGTCCTACAGGATTTTCCGACTAACATGCGTTCGACGCAGGTTTCCCCGCCGTTTTTATCGTTTGTTCAACCCCCGGCGGATCGCAAGACTGCGCGGCACTCCAATAAGAACAATCGAGAGCCGCTCTATGCCCTTCCCTGCATCTTCGCGCTTGCGCACGACGTCCATCGCCCTGTTCTGCTGCATCGCCACCCCGGCGATGGCGGTGCAGGTCACCGACAACCTCGACCTGGGCGGCGCCGTCCGCGCCCGCTGGGACGTGGATCCGGACCGCGACATCCAGACCTTCGGCCTGGACACCGTATTCCTCAGCGCCAAATACAATTCCGACACCTGGATCGGCGAGGCCCAGTACCGTTTCTACGGTCGCTCCTACCCCTACCGGTACACCAAGGACTACGGCGACATCCGGTTCGCCAAGTTCGCCTGGGCCGGCTACAAGTTCAATCCCGACCAGCAGGTGCAGGTGGGCCTGAACACCGTGCCGTTCGGCCTGCAGCCGTACTTCGGCAGCACCTTCTACGAAACCCTGGGCAACGTCATCGGCCTGGAGGACGTGCAGCAGGTCGGCGCCAAGTACATCCAGCAATCCGGCGACTGGAACGTCCAGGCCGGCTACTACCTGCGTCCGGCGTGGCAAGGCAAAGGCACCAGCAAGGGCGTCACCTATTCCAGCGTGGTCTCCGGCGCCGACAGCTACGTGGCCGACGGCAGCGACAACCAGGAACGCAACACCGTGGTGCTGCGGGTGGCCCGGGCGTTCGACCTGGGCCCCTGGAAATCCGAAGTCGGTCTCTCCGGCCTGACCTCGACCCTGGAGAACAAGGACACCGACAACGATGGCCGGCGCAACGCCGTGGCCGTGCACTACCTGGGCAAGAACGGCCCGTGGGGCGTGCAGCTGCAGGCGGCGCGCCAGCAGATGTCGCCGCGCAACGCCGGCACCGACGAACTGGTGACCCTGGGCGGCTACGACGGCACCTACAACGTCGCCAGCCGCGGCAACCTGTACGTCGCCGACCTGAGCTACGACGTGGCCGGCAAGTACCTGTTCGATCAGGTCAGCGGCGTCAAGCTCTACGCCAACTACAGCGCCTTCGACAAATCCGCCGACGACTTCAAGACCTCCCAGCGGGTGATCCTCGGCAGTTCGTTCTCGGTGAGCAAACTGTGGGTGGCGGCGGAATGGCTGATCGGCAAGAACGACCCGTACATCGGCGGCAGCAGCTACACCCAGAGCCTCGGGGCGGGCGGGTCGGACCAGTGGGAGAACCAGTTGTACGTGAACGTCGGCTACTACTTCTGATCCAGGATGTGCGGCGCCTTCAACTACGCCATCACGAGCAAATGCGCCATCGCGGGCCGGCCCGCGATGGCGTCCGCCCAAACAACGCTTGCCTGCGCCAGGCATCGATAGTCAGATAGGCCCCACCTCAAAACAAAAACAAACCGACCGGTCCGGAGTCCCGCCTCCATGCGCCAACTGCCCTCCCTCAACACCCTGCGCGTGTTCGAAGAAGTCGCCCGCCACCGCAGTTTCAGCCAAGCCGCACAGGGTTTGAACGTCACCCAGGGCGCGGTCAGCCGTCAGATCAAACAGCTGGAAGACTACCTGGGTCTCGCCCTGTTCGTGCGCACCCCGCAAGGGCTGACGCTGACCGAAGCCGGCAGCAGTCTCTCACCCCATCTGGCCGAAGCCTTCGATCACATCGAGCGCGCCCTGCAAGCCGTGCGCGTGCCCAACCTGCGCCAGCGCCTGCGGGTGCTCGCGCCGCCGACCTGGGCCACCCGCTGGCTGTCGCCGCACCTGCGCGCGTTCTGTCAGCGCTACCCGGACATCAACCTCAGCGTCACCAACCACGCCAGCCACGAGAGCCTGACGGAGATCGATTGCCACATCCGTTTCGGGCTCGCGCCGGCCAGCCACTGCGCGAGCCGGTTGCTGGTGATGGAACGGCACATCGCGGTCGCCAGCCCGGAGCTGTTCGACTCAGGCAAAGCGCCGGCGCTGTGCAGCGCGCCGCTGCTGCACATCCTGCACGACGGCAAGCGCCTGAAGGTCTGGGAAAACTGGCTGGCGGCCATGGGCCGGGACGACATCGACGCCGGACAAGGGATCGAGTTCAGCACCCTGGACCAGGTGATCCACACCGCACTGGCGGGCGGCGGGCTGGCGGTGATCGACCGGCAGATGATCGAAAAGGAACTGGCCAACGGCAGCCTGCTGCCGATCACTCCGGTCGAGGTGACCGGCCCTTACGGCTACTGGCTGGATGTGGCGAACGACAAGCAGGGCCTGTCGAAGGTGCAGCTGTTCACCGATTGGCTGGAAAGGGTCAGCAACCCCTGACGCACCGATGCCCCTTGCGGAGGCGACGATTCGCTTGGCCCGCGAAGGGGACGGCTAAAGCGGAACCTTGCGCTTGGCCGGTGGGGGGAGCATTCGCCGCACCGTCTCGACAAACGGCGTGACGACCAGGCCGTACAGCGTCAGGTAACGCCCGTCGTCCTGCTCCCCCGTACCGAAACGCAGCGTTTCGGGTGCCGGGGTGGTGACGTACAGCGTGCCGAACAGCCAGTCCCACAGCGACAGGTTGATGGCGAAGTTCTTGTTGAAGTGGCGCGGCGCACTGCTGTGGTGGATCTGGTGCTGGGCCGGGCTGTTGAGCACATGCTCGACCGTCGGCCCGAACGACAGCCAGACATGGCTGTGGCGCAGGTTGGCCCCCAGGCTGTTGACGATCAGCACCAGCCAGGTCACGCCGAACAGGGTATAGCGGCTGACCTCGCCGCCGCAGGCATACCAGACCGCTCCGGCGAAGGCGCCGAGGCCGGCGGTGATGACAAGGCGCTCGACCAGCGATTCGACGATGTGGATCCGGCTGGCGGTGGCCGGCACCAGCACCGGCGCCGAATGGTGAACCTTGTGGAACGCCCACAGGTAACGGGAATGGAAAGCCCGGTGAATCCAGTAATGCAGGAAGTCCCTGAACACGAACACGCCAAGCCCGTAGGCCACGGCGATCAGCGGGTGTTCGGGGATCTGCTCCCGTGCGCCCCACAATTGGGTGAAGAAGCGCTCATAGTCGCCGGAACGCAGGATGTACGGATCGACCAGGCCAATGACCGGCAGCACCAGCCCGACCCGCAGGATGGCCTTGATGAAGTAGTAGCGGTAATCCAGCCAGGCCGAACGGTGGCCGTGGACCCGGCCGCCGCCGATGAACTGCCAGAACGATCCCGCCCCGGTCAGGCCACGCCGTTTCCGGTGGCGGAACAGCCCGTAGGCCACAAGGTAGGACGCCGCCACAAACGCCACGCCGAGGCGGCCGTTCAAATCGAACAGGCCAAGGAACTGCCCGGTGACCGGCTCGATCACGAAGTGGTTGAGGCCATTCAAGAGTTGCGCGAGCACATCCACGAGGATCGGACTCCATCAGAGGTTGCGCATTGTAAATCGCAATGTTTCGCAAATGCAGCCGCGTCGGATCAAAGGCATTAATACTTTTTAAATAGGTTGAAACAAAAAACTCCCCCCGCCTCAATCGCCCGCATCCCGCCCCTCCCCGTGCGATTCAAGGGCCCGCGTCCGCCGGACAGGCCCGGAACCGATCGCTCCCGCGTTTAATCACGCGATCCGCACGCCTGCCCTTGTTATCATCGCGCACACTTTTATGACGGTTTGATGGTTGGAAGGTCTTTTTGTGAACGCTCTTTTGCACCGGTTGCGGCACCCGCACGCCCGCCTGCTCTCCCTGATCGCCCTGGTGCTGATCGTGCCAGTGTGCCTGCGCGCCGCGCTGGGGTGGTCGTCCGCGTTCGGCTACCTGTCGGACCTGGCCATCGGCAGCCTGCTGGTGGTGCTGCTGCACCGCCGTCCGTGGTGGCTGGCGCTGCCGGTGCTGCTGTTCTGGGGGCTGCTGGCGGTGGCGACGGCCGAACTGGTGAGTGCGGTCGGACGCCTGCCGAACCCGGCGGACCTGCATTACCTGATCGACCCGCAGTTCGTGGAGAACTCCACCGGCGGCGGCTTCGCCCACCCCGGCGTGGCCGTGGCCCTGCTGGCGGCCCTGGCGCTGTGGCTGCTGACCCGCTGGGCCAACCGCGCCGCCCCGGTGCCCGCCCTGCCCCGCGCGGCCTGGGCGGCGCCGCTGGTGCTGTTCGGTGCCCATTGGGGCGCGCAGCATCTCTCCCCCAGCGACGCCGACCCGTGGCGCCTGTACAACCTGCCCCACCAACTGCTCGCCGCCCAGGTCGCCGACGCCCAGATGCAGGCCGAAGAATGGCTGGCGGGCGACCTCGAACAGGCGGCCCCGCCGATGGCCGGGCTCACCGACCTGGACCTGAACGGCCACAAGCTGCTGAGCGCTCCGGGACAGGCCCGCAACGTCCTGATCGTCGCCCTCGAAGGCATTCCCGGCGCCTACATCGGCGCCAACCGCGAGGCCATCGCCAGCCATTACCGGGACAACCTAATGCCCCACCTCAGCCGCTGGGCCGAGCGCGGCATGAACACCCCGGACTACGTGCTGCACACCCACCAGACCATCCGCGGCCTGTACGCCATGCTCTGCGGCGATTACGACAAGCTCGACAACGGCACACCCAAGGGCGTCGAGATGCTCACCCAGAACGAACGCAACCAGGCCTGCCTGCCGGCCCAGCTGCGCCGGCACGGTTTCGCCACCCATTACTTGCAAGGCGCCGGCCTGCGGTTCATGGCCAAGGACAAGATCATGCCGCACATCGGTTTCGATGCGACCCATGGCCTTGAATGGTTCACCAACGCCAACTACCTGGAATTCCCGTGGGGCAAGGACGACAAGGCATTCTTTGAAGGCGCGCTGGACTACGTCGCCCAACTGAAGAAGCAGAAGCAGCCGTGGATGCTGACCCTGCTGACCGTCGGCACCCACCAGCCCTACTCCGCGCCGGACGACTACCTGCAACGCTACGACACGCCGAAGCAAGCCGCCGTCGGCTATCTGGACGATGCGCTGGAAGTGTTCCTGACCGGCCTCGAACGCCAGGGCGTGCTCAAGGACACGCTGGTGGTGATCACCTCGGACGAATCCCACGGCATCGACGGCGTGCGCCTGGCTTCGTCCTGGGGCTTCAACCTGACGCTGGCCCCCGAGCACGCGCAATTGCCGCGCCTGAATGCCGGGGTCTACGGCCATGTCGACCTGAGCGCGTCGATCCTCGACTACTTCGACCTGCCGGTGCCCACCGCCCTGAGCGGCCGTTCGCTGTTTCGCGACTACGACACGGGCCGCGAAATCATGTCCTTCACCAACGGCAAGCTGCGCTACCACAACGGCCAGGGCGTGCTGACCGAGTGCGACATGCCGCGCCGCTGCCGCGACTACGCAAGCAGCGGCTTCATCGCCGACAGCGCCACGTTCAGGGACAACGCCAGCGGCCAGAGCGCGCGGCAGATCGCCGCCCGCGCGACGGCGCTGGATCTGTCGCTGCTGCGTTCGCCGCTGAACCAGCGCTACCAGTTCGGCAGCTCCAACGTCATCCCGCTGCAGGCGCAGATCAAGGACGACTGGGCCGACAACCTGATCGGCGCGCAATACCTGGAGATGCCCAAGGGTTCGCACACCCGCGTGCGCCTGACCGTGCGCTCGGTCGATCCGGCGCAGGCCGCGTTCATCCAGCTCAAGGCCAAGGAGATGGAGCAGGACGTGCAACTGGGCCTGCCGACGGAAATGGTCGCCACCGCGGACCAGCCGCTGGAGATGGATTTCAGCTTCGACAACCCGCTGGCGCGCAAGGCGTTTTCGTTCCACCTGCTGGGCTACGGAGCCGGCGCCGTCGAGGTCAGCGACTTCAGTGTCATCACCGAACTGCCCGGCCAGGACGACCTGCTGGACGAAGTGCCGGCGGACGACACCGCGCAATCGAGCTGATACCGGCGCCGACGTCCAGCTAGCGCGGGACGTCGGCGGATCCGTGGATCAGAACGTGGTGCGCAAACCCACCTGAATGCTGCGCCCCTCTGCCGGCGCGATGTCGCGCAGGATCGAGCTGGCGTAGCGCACGGTCTGGTTGGTCAGGTTCTCGGCATTGACGAAAGCCAGCCATTTGCTCCGGCCGACATCAAAGTTGTACCCCACATTGGCCCCCAGCGTGGTGTAGCCGTCCGTGCTGCTTTCGTTGTCCGGCACCCGGTGCTGCGAGCTGGCGTGCTCGACATCGATCCGCGCCTGCCAACGGTCCAGGCTCCAGAGCAGCCCGCTGTTGAGGCGCAGCGGCGCGATGCGCGGCAGGTCTTCTCCGGTGTCGAGGTTCTTCGCCCGGGTGTAGTCGCCGGACAACTCCAGGGCAAATTTGCCGTAGGCGTTTTCGCCGAGTTCCCAACGGTCCTGCGCCTCGATTCCGCTGAAGCGCGCACGCACGCCCGAATAGGCGTATTCCGGCATGCCGTCGGCGTCTTGCTCGCCTTCATCGTTGAGCGTACGACCGGTGCTCAACAGGCCGATGTAGTTGGAGAAGCGGCTGTAGAACACGCCGAAGCTGCCCTTGTGGGTGCCGTTGTCGAAGCGCAGCGCCAGGTCGCTGGAGACGGCTTTCTCTTTCGACAGGCCGGCATCGCCGACCTCATAGGTACCGGTGGCCACGTGGGCACCGTTGGCATACAGCTCGTAGAACGTCGGCGCCCGTTCGGTGTAGCCGAGGGTCGCGGCGACCGACCAGACGGGCGTGAGGGTATACACCGCGCCGGACGACAGGCTGCCGGCGGTGAAGCTGCTGGAACGGTCGGCCTCGGCGAAACGCTCCTTGCCTTTGGCGTCCGGGTCGACGGTGGTGTGTTCCAGGCGTCCGCCGAGGGTCAGCAGCAACCGGTCCGTGGCTTGCAGCTCCTCCAGGATGAACAGTGCGCCGGCGTTGGTGTCGGTCTGCGGCACGAACGCCTCTTCGCCCAACGCAGAGAATTCATTGCGGCTGACCTGGGCGCCGATCACGCCGTTGAGCGGCCCCAGCGGCTGGTGCCGGGCCTCGACCCGCGCTTCGTAGCCCTTGTTCTTGAAGGTGGTGCCGGTCTCGCCGCCTTCGATTTCCCGGTGTTCGTAATCGGTGTAACCGGCGTCGAACTTCAGCGAACTGAAGGGGCCTTCCAGGTTGCGGATTTCCGAGGCAAAGGCGTAGTGATCCTGTTGCATGCGGATGCGCACGTCGTCTTCGGCGGGCGAGCCGTAGTTCGAATCGGAATGGCTGTAGGAAAGACCGGCATAACCGTCGTCCCAGGTGTAGGAACCGCCCACCGCGCCGCCGTCCTGGCGACCGTCGCTGTTGGCCAGACGGTGCTTTTTCGAATCACCGTCATCGTCGGCGCGTTCGCGGCCGGTCTTGGCGTATCCGGGAATCTTCAGGTCATTGAATTCACGGGCGCTGGCGTCTACGTGCAGGGCAAATTGGCCATTGCCCGCCTCCAGCTTGCCGGCGCTGCTGCGGGTGGTGTCGGCGCCGCCGTAGCGCAACTCGCCGGCACCGTGGATGCCTTCGATGGCTTCGGTGGGAATGCGGTTGTCGAAGGTGTTGACCACCCCGCCGATCGCGCTGCCGCCGTACAGCAGCGCCGCCGGGCCACGGACGATCTCGACGCGCTCGACGTTGACTGGATCCAGCGGCACCGCATGGTCGTAGGACAGCGACGAGGCGTCCAGCGCGCCGACGCCGTTGCGCAGGATGCGGATGCGGTCGCCGTCCTGGCCCCGGATGATCGGCCGACTCGCGCCGGGGCCGAAGTACGACGATGAAACGCCCGGTTGCTTGTTCAAGGTTTCGCCGAGGCTGCCCTTCTGCTGAAAGGTCAGGTCATCGCCGGACAGCACCGTCGACGGCGATGCGAGGGTCTGGCTGCCCAGCGGGTTGGCGGTGATGACCTGCGGTTGCAGTTCGAGGGTTTCGGCGGCGAACACCGGCGATGCGAACAGCAGCGCGGTGGCCAGGGGCGTCAGGCGACGCTGGAAAGGACGGGCGGGCATTTCTGAATTCCATGGGCAGAAAGGTGAACGTCGCCGGCCGCCTTTTGCGAAAAGCCATGCCGGAGACAGGATGAAACAAAATTAATGTTATACAATAACATTTCTATTTGCCATCACTGTTCTCGCCGAAAGATCCGCAGCGACCGCTCAAGCACGCGGACTTCGCGGCGGCAGCCAACGCATCGACACGGCGCATGGACACGTAAAGACCTGAAAGCTTTCCCCTATCGGCTTCCAATAGTCGGCCTATTAGCCGACTGGCGGACTCGGGACTAGCCTTACTAGTCCGAAGTCGGCACGAGCCGGCCGCAGAAGACCTGATAAGGACCCGGACATGGCAAACGAATCGAAATGCCCGTTCAATCACGCCGCCGGCGGTGGCACGACGAACCGCGACTGGTGGCCCAACCAACTGAACCTGAAGATCCTCAGCCAGCATTCGCCCAAGTCCGATCCGCTGGGCAAGGACTTCGACTACGCCAAGGCCTTCAAGAGCCTGGACTTCCAGGCCCTCAAACGTGACCTGACGGCGCTGATGACCGACTCCCAGGACTGGTGGCCGGCCGACTTCGGCCACTACGGCCCGCTGTTCATCCGCATGGCCTGGCACAGCGCCGGCACCTACCGCACCGCCGATGGCCGCGGCGGCGCCGGCTCCGGCCAGCAGCGCTTCGCACCGCTCAACAGCTGGCCGGACAACGTCAGCCTCGACAAGGCCCGGCGCCTGCTGTGGCCGATCAAGCAAAAGTACGGCCGCAACATCTCCTGGGCCGACCTGATCGTGCTGACCGGCAACGTCGCGCTGGAGTCCATGGGCTTCAAGACCTTCGGCTTCTCCGGCGGCCGCCCGGACGTCTGGGAACCCGATGAAGACGTGTACTGGGGTTCGGAAACCACTTGGCTCGGCGGCGACAACCGCTACGGCAAGGGCCCGGACGTGCAGCCGCCGGGCGACGGCACCCTGGTGGCCGAACCGGCCATCCACGGCAGCGAGGAAAGCCGCACCAATCAGGGCGAACGCAATCTGGAAAACCCCTTGGCCGCCGTGCAGATGGGCCTGATCTACGTGAACCCGGAAGGCCCTGAAGGCAATCCCGATCCGGTGGCGTCGGCCAAGGACATCCGCGAAACCTTCGGCCGCATGGCCATGAACGACGAAGAGACCGTGGCCCTGATCGCCGGCGGCCACGCCTTCGGCAAGACCCACGGCGCAGGCCCCGCCAGCCATGTCGGCCCGGAACCGGAAGCGGCAGGCCTTGAGCAGCAGGGACTGGGCTGGAAAAGCACGTTCGGCACCGGCAAGGGCGGCGACGCCATCACCAGCGGCCTGGAAGTGACCTGGACCACCACGCCGACGAAATGGAGCAACAACTACCTGGAAAACCTGTTCGGCTACGAATGGGAGCTGACCAAGAGCCCCGCCGGCGCCCATCAGTGGAAACCGAAGAACGGCGCCGGCGCCGGCACCATTCCCGATGCCCACGACCCCAGCAAACGCCGCGACCCGACGATGCTGACCTCGGACCTGGCCCTGCGCTTCGACCCGGCCTACGAGCAGATCTCGCGGCGCTTCCTGGCCAACCCCGATCAACTGGCCGACGCCTTCGCCCGCGCCTGGTACAAACTGATCCACCGCGACATGGGCCCACTGTCCCGCTACCTCGGCCCGGAAATGCCCAACGAGGAACTGCTCTGGCAGGATCCGATCCCGGCGGTCGATCACCCGCTGGTGGGCGACAGCGAAATCGCCGAGCTCAAGAGCAAGGTGCTCGCCTCAGGGCTGACGGTGTCGCAACTGGTCTCCACCGCTTGGGCCTCCGCGTCCACCTTCCGGGGTTCGGACAAGCGCGGTGGTGCCAACGGCGGACGCCTGCGCCTGGCGCCGCAAGTGTTCTGGGCAGCGAACCAGCCCGAGCAACTGGCCAAGGTGCTGGCGACCCTCGACGGCATCCGCAATCAGTTCAACGACAGCCACGGCGGCACGAAAATCTCGTTCGCCGACCTGATCGTGCTGGCCGGCAACGCCGGCATCGAACAGGCGGCCAAAAATGCCGGGCATTCGGTCACCGTGCCCTTCTCGCCCGGCCGCACCGACGCCACGCAAGACCAGACGGACGTGGATTCCTTCGGTTTCCTTGAACCGCACACCGACGGTTTCCGCAACTACGCCAAGGCCACCTACCGGGTGTCGGCCGAAGCGCTGCTGATCGACAAGGCCCAGCTGCTTACCCTGTCGGCGCCTGAAATGACCGTCCTGCTCGGCGGCCTGCGGGTGCTGGACACCAACGTCGGCCAGAGCCAACACGGCGTGTTCACCGACCGTCCCGGCGCCTTGACCAACGACTTCTTCCGCAATCTGCTGGACATGGGCGTCGAATGGGCGCCGACGTCGAAAGCCGCCGATGAGTTCGAAGGCAAGGACCGCAAGACCGGCAACGTGAAGTGGACCGCGACCCGTGTGGATCTGGTGTTCGGCTCCAACGCGCAGCTGCGTGCGCTGGCCGAGGTGTATGCGAGCACCGACGCGAAGGATCAGTTCGTCAGGGACTTCGTGGCGGCGTGGAGCAAGGTGATGGAGCTGGATCGGTTTGACCTGAAATAGCGGTCAGGCCGAGACCGGCAGGAGCGAGCCTGCCCGCGATGACAGGCCCTGACCCATTGACGGGGCAGGCGTCATCGCTGGCAAGCCAGCGTGGGGTGGCCGGCATTTGGGCCACCCCCACATCCACATCAGGCCAGGCTCTTGCTCACCACTTCATACACATCGCTGGACAGCTGGCCGGACGCGAGGATCCGCTCCAGCTCGCCCTTCATCAGCGCCTGACGGGCGATGTCGTATTTGCGCCAGCGGGTCAGCGGCGCCAGTTGCCGAGAAGCGATCTGCGGGTTGAGAGCGTTCAGCTCGATCACCAGGTCCGCCAGGAAGCGATAGCCAGAACCGTCCGCCGCATGGAAGTTGATCAGGTTCTGCCCGGCGAACGCGCCGATCAGCGCGCGTACCTTGTTCGGGTTCTTGATGCTGAACGCCGGATGCTGCATCAGCGCCTTCACCCGCGCCAGGCCGCCCGGCAAGGTGCTGCCGGCCTGCACGCTGAACCATTGGTCCATGACCAGCGGATTGTCCTTGAAGTGCTCGGCAAAGGTGGCCAAGGCCTTGGCCTTTTGCTCTTCGAACGGCGAGTTGACCAGCACGGCCAGCGCCGTCAGGCGCTCGGTCATGTTGTCGCAGGTGTCGAACTGCTCGAGCGTGGCGGCGAGCACCTCAGGCTTGCCGCTGAGCATCAGGTACGACAGCGCGATGTTCTGCAGCGCGCGGCGGGCGAAATGCTCGGCCTCGGCCACATACGGGGTCTTCTTCGACAGGTCGCGGTTGGCCTGGTAACGCAGCCACAGCGCTTCGAACAGGTTCTCCGCCAATTGCCGGCGGGCGAATTCGCGGGCGGTGTGGATCGCCTCGACGTCCGCCGTTTCGCTGATTTCGGTCAGGTAGGCCTCGCTCGGCAGCGACAGCATCTCCGCGACCATGGCCTGGTCCAGGGACTCGTCGGCCAGCACGGTGCGCAGGGCCGACACCAGGCGCGGATCCAGCACCAGAGGCTCGCCCTTCTGCTGCTGGGCGATCAGCTCCTGCAACACCAGGACCGACAGCTGCTGACCGGCATCCCAGCGGTTGAAGCCGTCGCTGTCGTGCTGCATCAGGAACATCAACTGGTCGCGGCTGTACGGGAAGCTGAGTTTCACCGGCGCGGAGAAGCCGCGCAGCAGCGACGGCAGCGGCTGCTCGGCGATGTCGACGAAGGTGAAGGTCTGCTCGGCCTCCGTCACCGAGATCACGCGGGAGGTGCCCTGTGCCGCAGCCTCGCCGGCCAGGCGCAGCGCAACGGCTTTGCCCTGGCTGTCCAGCAGGCCCAGTTCGACCGGGATCACGAACGGCAGCTTTTCCACCTTGTCCGGGGTCTGCGGGCAGCTCTGGCGGAACGTCAGGCTGTAGGTCTTCGCAGCGGCGTCGTAGGACTCGCTCACCGCCAGGCGTGGCGTGCCGGCCTGACTGTACCAGCGCTTGAACTGGGTCAGGTCGACCCCGTTGGCGTCTTCCATGGCCTTGACGAAGTCGTCGCAGGTCACGGCCTGGCCGTCGTGGCGTTGGAAGTACAGGTCGCTGCCCTTGCGGAAGCCCTCGGCGCCCAGCAGCGTGTGGATCATGCCGACCACTTCCGAGCCCTTCTCGTACACGGTCAGGGTGTAGAAGTTGGAGATCTCGATGAAGCTGTCCGGGCGCACGGCATGGGCCATGGGCCCGGCGTCTTCGGCGAACTGGTGGGTGCGCAGGTAGGCCACGTCCTGGATGCGCTTGACCGTGGCCGAGTTCATGTCCGAGGAGAAGCCGGCGTCGCGGAACACGGTGAAGCCTTCCTTGAGCGACAGCTGGAACCAGTCGCGGCAGGTCACGCGGTTGCCCGACCAGTTGTGGAAGTATTCGTGGGCGACGATGGCCTCGACCCGCTGGTGCGCGGCGTCGGTGGCGGTCTCCGCACGGGCCAGCACGGCGCTGGAGTTGAAGATGTTGAGGCCCTTGTTCTCCATGGCGCCCATGTTGAAGTCGTTCACGGCGACGATCATGAAGATGTCCAGGTCGTACTCGCGGCCGTAGACCTCTTCGTCCCAGCGCATCGACTTCTTCAGGCTGTTCATGGCGTGCTGGCACTTGTCGATGTTTTCCGGCTCGACATAGATGCGCAGCGCCACGGTACGCTGGCTCATGGTGGTGAAGCTGTCCTCGACGCACCACAGGTCACCGGCCACCAGCGCGAACAGGTAGGCCGGTTTCATGAACGGGTCTTCCCAGGTCGCCCAGTGCCGGCCGTCCTCGCCGGGGCCCGAGGCGACCGGGTTGCCGTTGGACAGCAGCACCGGATAGCTGTGCTGCTCGGCCACCACGGTGGTGGTGAACTTGCTCATCACGTCCGGGCGGTCGAGGTAATAGGTGATCTTGCGGAACCCTTCGGCCTCGCACTGGGTGCAGAACATGCTGCCGGACTTGTACAGGCCTTCCAGCGCGGTGTTGCTCTCCGGGTGGATGCGCACGCTGGTGTCGACCGTGAAGGTCTCGCTGGCCGGGTGCAGGGTCAGGTGGCTGTCGGTCACCTGGTAGTCGGCGGCGCCCAGCTCGCGGTCGGCCAGGGTCACCGACAGCAGCTCCAGCTGCTGGCCGTCGAGCACCAGCGGCGGCAGGCCCGGGCCGCGGGCCGGGTTGCGGCGCATCACCAGTTGCGCGTGCACCAGGCTGTGATCCTCGAACAACTCGAAGGTCAGGTGCGTTTCGTCGATCAGGTACTCGGGCGCCTGATAGTCCTTCAGGTAGATCATCTTCGGTTGTTCGGTGCGCATGCTGGCGTCCTTATTGATGCACGGCGAGCTGGTAGGCCGTGTACTTGCGAATGTTGATCACGCCGGTGTCGAAGATCAGGTACTGGCCCTTGACCCCCAACAGGGTGCCTTCGGCAATCGGGTTCTTGTCCAGGTTGAAGCTGACGATTTTGGCTGGGTATTGCTCCACCGGATAGCGGATCTCCAGTGGTTGTACGTCGGTAACTTTCTGAATCGCCTGTAGGCCGAATCGCTCCTGCAAGCCCAGCAGGCCTTCGGCGCAGCTGTCGAACAGACGGTCGCGCACCTGCGCCAGGTCCACCGCTTCGGCATCGCCCTTGAGCAAGGCGCGCCAGTTGGTCTTGTCGGCCACCTGGGTGCGAAGAAGATCCTCGACGAACCCCGACTGCTGCCGGGTGGCGACGCGCAGGATCGGCAGCGCCTGGCTGGCGCCCTGGTCGAGCCAGCGGGTCGGCAACTGGGTGGCGCGGGTGATGCCGACCTTGATCCCGGAGGAGTTGGCCAGGTACACGACATGGTCGGTCATGCAGAACTTCTCGCCCCACTCGGGCTCCCGGCAGGTGCCGGCGTCGTAGTGGCAGCGCTCGGGACTCATGATGCACACGTCGCACTGGGCCAGCTTGGTCATGCACGGGTAGCAGTAGCCCTGGCTGAAGCTGGTCTTGGTCTTGCGTCCGCAATGGGTGCAGTGGATCGCCCCCAGGTACTCCAGACGCAGCGTGCCGCCGATCAACGGATTGACCGGCACCTCGACGTCGTCCAGACGAAACGCGTACTGCACGTCGGCCCCTTCCAGGCGCGCCGACATCTTGCTGATGGAACCGCGGCCGATCTCGATCAATGGATGGCGTCCGACTTGAACAGGATGTTCGGCACTTCGATCGACTTCGACGAGCATTCCTGCGGGCCCATGTAGCCGGTGCGCTCTTCCTCGGGCAGGTTCTGGATCTCCCAGGCGATCATCGCCTGCAGCGACAGTTCGCGCTGTTCGGCGGTGAGCTTGCCGCCGTCGGACCACTTGCCGATCTCCACCGCCAGTTTCAGGCTCTGGTAGATGTCGGGGGTGATGTTTTTGATCAGTTCGGCAAAAGACGACATGTTGAGCACTCTCCAAAAAATGTCGCTAGTTTAACGGTGCCGATGCCCCGGCACACTGCCGGGCATCAGATGGGCGAACGGATCGACAGGTGTGTCGCCTGCCGCCCTAGAACTCCCTCGAAAGCTTTACCTGGGTCAGTTCCTTCTCCATCGCCCGCCGGAAAATCTGCGGCGCGGTGAAGGTATAGAGGGCGAAACCCAGCCAGACCCAGTCGATGACCTCGGCGGCACCGGGATAACCCTGGGCCGTGACGGTGATGACCGTGATCCGGTAGACCACGAACATCGCCAGCAACAAAATGATGGCCCGGGTGCTGCTGCGCTCGGTCATCCAGCTGTTGAAGCGCCACCAGAGGCCCATGAACAGATTGCTGCGCGCCTTGACGGCGGTCAGCAGGCTCAGTGCCGCCACGTTGTTGGCGTTTTCCTGCAGGGCCCAGATCGCGTGCTCGCGTGCGCCGTTGATGTCGCCCTGGCGCAGCAGCAGACGGCCCAGCACCACCACGGCCGCCGCATGCCCGGGGTCGGCCTGCAGCGCTTGCCGGGCAAAGCCTTCGGCCTGTTCCCAGTGACCGCAGGCCATATGGTATTCCGCCATGGCCACCAGATTGGCCGCGCCCTCCGGATCGAGCTCCAGTGCCTTTTCCAGCAGCGGCTGGCTTTGGCTCAGACGCCCGGTGAGCTGGAACAGATCGGCCAGGCTGCGGTAATAGCTCGGCTCGCCCGGCTCCAGTTCGAGCAGTTGCAGCAGGTGTTGCTCGGCGCTCTTGAACCGTCGCGCGGCCATGTCGGCAGTCGCCGCGGCGTAGTGCGCCAGCGGCAGCAACGGATCCATCGCCAGCGCCAGCGACGCTTCGTGCCGTGCCGCGTGCAGCCGCCTGAGGCTAATCAGGCACAGCGCCAGCAGCGCATGGGCTTCGCCGCATTCCGGGTCATCGGCCAGCAATTGCCGCAGGCTGTCGATGGCACCGTCATAGTGATGGGCGTGCAGCCGCTGGTAGGCCATTTCCAGCAATTGGGACGTATTCATCAGCTCACCACCAGATACCAAAGGGTTGCAGGCACCAGCTTGACCACCACGCCTTTGAGCACGAAGGCGCCGCCCAGGGCGACCAGCGGCGCGAAGCGGTTGAGCTCGCCGCCGTAATACTGATACAGCTCGATGGTGGCGTTCTGCAGTGTGAACAGCACGTAACCGATGGTGAGTTTCCAGACCACCAATGCCAGCAGCGCGTACTGAACCTCTGCCTGGGTGGTCAGGTAGCCATTTTTCAGCAGGCTGATCAGGATCAGACCGATGATCACGCTGCCGGACGCGCCCACGCCGGCCCAGACCCACTCACGGATCCGCGTCGGACTGCCCACCGCGATCGAGTTCAGCACAAACCACGGCAAGCCCAGCCACAGACCGCCCATCATCAGGGCCAGCAACGGCCAGAACGGCGCCACGGCAAACCGTGCCAGGCCACCCGGGCGCGGTTCGTCTTCAATCCGGTACACACTTCGGGTTCCCATCAGCGTCCCTTGCCGTGTTTGTCGAGGAAGGCCAGCACTTCGTCGTACTGGTTGCCTTCGTTGGCGTAGCGCGCGTAATTGCGGGCGGTGGTCAGCCATTCCAGCGTGGTGGCGCGCACCTCCTTCAAGGCCTGCTTGAAATGGCGGTCGCAGATCGGCTGCTCGGCGCCTTCGCTGATCGACTCCTCAATGGCTTCATCGGCAGCGGTTTCCACCAGTTCGCCGAGGTCGGCTCCGGAGAACCCCGAGGTGTGCCTGGCCAGGAACTCGAAATCGATGTCGGCGGCCAGCGGCCGGCCCTTGACCATCAGTTGCAGCATGTTTTCCCGGGCCGCCCGGTCCGGCGGCGGCACGAACAGCACCCGGTCGAACCGGCCGGGACGGCGGAACGCCGAATCGACAGACCACGGCACGTTGGTCGCGGCCAGTATCAGCACGCCATGGTTGTTCTTGGCAAAGCCGTCCATTTCCGAGAGGAAGGTGCTGACCAGTTTCGACGAGGTCGACTCACGGGTGTTGGAGCGTTTGCCGCCCAGCGCCTCGACCTCGTCGAAGAACATCACCGCCGGCGCCTGGGCCCGCGCCTGTTCGAACAAGGCGTGCAGCTTGCGTTCGGACTCGCCGATGTACATGTCCAGCACATCGGAGATCTCCACGTTGAAGAACTTGGCCTTGCACTCCCCGGCCGTGGCCCGGGCGAGCAAGGTCTTGCCGCAGCCCGGCGGCCCGTACAGCAGGACACCACCGCCGACGCGCTTGCGAAAGCGATCGAACAGCCCCGGCTTCTGGTACGGCAGGATGATTTTCTTGTGGATGGTCTTCTTCAGCTCGTCCAGACCGCCGATGTCATCGAAGGTGACGGTGCCGTTGTCCGGCGCCAGCAGGCGACGGACTTCGGTCTGGTCGGTGTCGTCGTTGGAGATCACCCGCAGTTTCGGACGCCCTTCCCCGGCCTTGAAATCCACGACGGACACATTCAGCCGGCGCCACAGCGCCATGTCTTCCAGCGACGGATTCGCGCTGACCGCCGCCCGGTACTCCACCTGGGCTTCCTTGAGGCGGTCCAGGTCCGCCAGCGCCCGCGCGCGCAGCAACTGCGACGCGGCGTCATCGCCCGAGGCCAGGGACAGCGCTTTGTGCGCCTGTCCGTCCGCCAGGTACAGTTGCGCGGCGACCGGCTTGAGCGCCTCGAAGTCCGCCTGCTGTTCGAGCGCCTCGGGAATCAGCTTGAGCCCGCGCTCGACATCTCCGCGCTCCAGGCACGCCTTGAGCAGCAGGGTGATCAGCGCGACGTTTCCCGGCGAGGCGCTCAATGCCGCCTCCAGTTGATCCAGCGTCGTGTCATCCATGGCGAATCCTTGTGACAGCCAATTGCGAAGTGAAAGAACTGAACGTCCGGCCCGGCTTCATCGCAGCACCTCCGGCCGCTCGACGTCGACCCAGACGAACTTGTGCGGATCGAGGCGGGTTTCCTGGTCCAGGCGATACGCCACCAGTTTGCCGTAGAGCACCGCGCTGTAGTCCAGGCAGGCGAGGTTCGGCCGGATCGGTGCCGGCTTGCCGCTGCGCCAGTAGTGCCCGACGAACAGCAAAGGCTCGTCGATGCCGTAGCGCAGCAGGCTGTTTTTCTCGGTCGAGGTCAGCGGCTTCTGCGCGACCGGCTCCGGCAGCGCGTCGGGCTGGAACACGATGTCGCCGTAGGTCTGCGGATCGTCCTCCCAGAACTTGGTGCGGAAGAACGAACGCACCAGGCCGTCGCCGCTGGTCATGGTCAGGCCGTCCGGCAGGCGCATGTCGGTGCCGCGCAGCAGGCGGTCGAACACGGTGCAGGCGAAGCTGCCCGGCACGGCCGAGGCCTGGAGGAAATGCTCGTCGATGCGCGCATCGGGAAACAGGCCGCGCAACGGCTCGATCATGCCGGCGTCCCAGCAGGCGTGCACCACCCGGAAACGCCCGGCGTCCACCACCAGCGGCAGCTCGTAGAACCATTGCAGGAAGTCGTGCCAGTCGTGCGGGTGCTGCTCGAACTGGGTCAGGGTCTCGTGCAGCAGGCGCGCGTGGCGCGGCGTGTGCTCGCGCACGAACTGCTTGCCGCTGCCGGGCAGCGCCGGCGTGCTCCAGCCCAGGGCGTTGAACTCGTGGTTGCCCATGATGCACAGCGCCTGGCCGGCCTCGACCATGTCGTGGACGATGTGCAGCGCCTCGCGGATCCGCGGGCCGCGGTCGATGATGTCGCCGACGAACACCGCCATGCGCGACGGGTGCCGCCAGACCCCGCCCTGCTTGTGGTAACCGAGCCGGTCCAGCAGGTGCTCCAGCGTCAGGGCGCAGCCGTGCACGTCACCGATCAGGTCGTAACTTCGCGCAGGATCGAGCATCACTCGCCTCCGCCACCCAGCCTGCTGCCCCAGCCGAGCTTGGTGCGGCAGACTTCGTAGTAGTTGTGGTCCAGCGGATGGATCAGGCGCAGCTTCTGCGCCTTCTTGCTGACGGTGATGGTGTCGCCCGGCGCGCAGGTGAAGTGGTTCTGCCCGTCGCAGGACACTTGCGGGTAGATCTGCATATCTTTGGACACGACGATTTTCAGCTCACTGTTGCCATCGACCACGATGGGCCGCCCAGACAAGGTATGGGGGTACATCGGCACGATCACAATGGCGTCGAGCTTGGGATGCATGATCGGGCCGCCGGCGGACAGCGCGTAGGCCGTGGAGCCGGTGGGCGTGGAGACGATCAGGCCGTCGGCCTTCTGGCTGCAGACGAACTGGCCGTCGATGTACAGCTCGAACTCGATCATCCGCGTCGATTTGCCGGGGTGCAGCACCACGTCGTTCAGCGCATCGCCCTGGCCGATGGCCTCGGCGTGGCGGCGCACCTCGGCCTGGAGCAGGAAACGGTTCTCCACCAGGTAATGGCCGTCGAGCACTTCGGCGACCTTGACCTCCAGCTCGTCCGGACGGATGTCGGTGAGGAAGCCGAGGCTGCCGCGGTTGATCCCCAGCACCGGGATGTTGTGCCGCGCCAGCGCCCGGGCGGCGCCGAGCAGGCTGCCGTCGCCGCCGACGACGATGACCATGTCGCAGACCTCGCCGAGCATCTTGCGCGAGGACGTCTGCAGGCCGTGGCCCGGCAGGACTTCGGCGATGGTGTCTTCGAGGATCACGTGCAGGTGACGATCGAGCAGAAACCGTTTCAGTCGGCGGACGGTATCCAGCACCTGGGAACTGCCCAGGCGACCGATGATGCCGATATTACGAAATTGCTCCATGGGACTCCTGCGGGGGGCTGCGGCGGCGAAAAGCACGATTATGGGCGAAAGCGGCGCATAGACAAAATCCTTTCAGCCACAAGGGCGTACCCGCGTTTGGGGCTATGCTCGCAAGATGATCCTATTTCCCGATTTGCTCCCGTTGCCCCACCGGTTGCGCCACCCTGAAGTGCGCGATCTGGCGTGGGTGATCCTCGCCCCGCCGATGCTGGCCGCCACACCGTGGCCGCAGCGCCATCCGCTGGCCGCCAGCGACTGGGTGAGCGATCCCGAGCGGCTGGAGCATTGGCTGCGCCGGCTCGACCGCGACAGCTACGGCCTGCTGCACTGGCTGTCCCAGGCCCGCACCCGGCGGCTGGGCCTGTATTACGAACGGCTGTGGCAGTTTGCCGTGGAGCATGCGCCGGGCATCGAACTGATTGCCGCCAACCTGCCGATCCGCCGCGAGGGCCACACCCTGGGCGAGCTGGACATGCTGCTGCGCGACCGCGACGGCGTGCACCACCTGGAATTGGCGATCAAACTTTACCTCGGCCCGCAGAACGGCGGCGGCCAGGATCCGGCGCGGTGGCTGGGGCCCGGTTGCCATGACCGGCTGGACCGCAAGCTGGCGCACCTGAGCGAGCACCAGTTGCCGATCTCCGCCCGGCCGGAAAGCCGCGAAGCGCTGGCGGCGCTGGACGTCGGGCCGTTCAGCGCGCAATTGTGGCTCGGCGGCTACCTGCTGTACCCGTGGCCCGGAGAATCCCAGCCGCCCATCGGCGCCCATCCGCAGCACTTGCGCGGCAGCTGGCTGCACCAGAAGGACTGGCCGGCGTTCGTCGCCCAGCGGCCGGCCGGACGCTGGCAACCCCTGCCCCGCCACGCCTGGCTGGCGCCGGCCCACTACCCGGCGGACCAGACCTGGAGCAACGGGCACCTGCAGGCCTGGCTCGATGCGCTGGAACCGCTGGCCCCAGCGCAACTGATGGTGCGCCTGACCGAAAACGCCCGCGGCGAATGGGAAGAGGCCGAGCGGCTGTTCCTGGTGTCCGACCTGTGGCCGAACGTGCCGGGCCAGGTTTGAGCCCTCCCCTGTGGGAGCCAGCCTGCTGGCGATGAAGTCGACGCGGTTACAGGGACAGCCGAACGGCCAGCGCCGCCAACGTCACCAGCAGCACCGGCACCGTCAGCACGATCCCGACCTTGAAGTAGTACCCCCAGCCGATGCGGATGTCCTTGCGCGCCAGCACATGCAGCCAGAGCAAGGTCGCCAGGCTGCCGATCGGGGTGATCTTCGGCCCCAGGTCGCTGCCGATCACGTTGGCGTAGACCATCGCCTCCTTCACCACGCCGGTGGCCTGGCTTGCGTCGATGGACAGCAGGCCGATCAGCACCGTCGGCAGATTGTTCATGATCGACGACAGCAACGCCGTCAGCACCCCGGTGCCCAGCGCCGCGCCCCATACGCCGTACCCGGCGAAGACGTCGAGCCAGCCGGCCAGGTAGCCGGTGAGCCCGGCGTTGCGCAGGCCGTAGACCACCAGGTACATGCCCAGGGAGAAGATCACGATCTGCCACGGCGCCTCTTTCATCACCTTGCGCGTGGAGATCCGGTGCCCGCGGGCAGCGATGGCCAGCAGCAGCGCGGCGCACGCGGCGGAAATGAAACTGATCGGAATGCCCAACGGCTCCAGGGCGAAACAGCCCGCCAGCAGGATCAGCAGCACCGCCCACCCGGCGTAGAACGTGGGCTTGTCGTGGATCGCCGTTTCCGGGCGTTCCAGTTGCTCGGGGTCGTAGGCCTTGGGGATGTCGCGCCGGAAGAACCACAGCAGCATCCCCAGCGTCGCGGCCACGCTGACGAAGTTGACCGGCACCATCACCGCCGCATAGCGGTTGAAGCCGATGCGGAAGAAGTCGGCGGAAACGATGTTGACCAGGTTCGACACCACCAGCGGCAGGCTCGCGGTGTCGGCGATGAACCCCGCCCCCATCACGAACGCCAGGGTCGCGGCGGGGGAAAACCGCAGCGCCAGCAGCATCGAGATCACGATGGGGGTGAGGATCAGCGCTGCGCCGTCGTTGGCGAACAGCGCCGACACCAGCGCACCGAGCAGCACCATGAACGCGAACAGCTTGCGCCCGCTGCCCCGTCCCCAGCGCGCCACATGCAGCGCGGCCCAGGCGAAGAACCCGGCCTCGTCGAGCAGCAGGCTGATGATGATCAGGGCGACAAAGGTGCCGGTGGCGTTCCAGATGATCTGCCACACCAGCGGAATGTCAGACAGGTGCACCACGCCGAACAGCAGCGCCAGCACCGCACCGAACGTCGCGCTCCAGCCGACGCCGAGGCCTTTGGGCTGCCAGATCACCAGGGTGATGGTCAGCAGGAAAATCAATGACGCAGCCAGCATCCGCGAAAGCCTTCATGAAATGGAAACGCGGACAATGCCCGAATCTCGGGCAGGAAAGAAGCCTGCGGAAGCGGCCGGTCATTCACATTGATTGAGACTGACACGAGGCCATCGCCAGCAGGCTGGCTCCCACAGGGATCTCCGTTGGACGCAGCGTTTGCGGTCATCGCAGAACACCGTGGGAGCCAGCCTGCTGCCGATGGTGTCAGGGCAGGAACGCAACTCCTGTGGGAGCGGGCTTGCCCGCGATGGCGTCAGCCGGGGCACCGCAGGACATCAAGGCCACCCCGTCAGACCGGTCGGCAGGTCACTTCTTGTGCTGCTCCACCCACTGCCCGTAGGCATCGATGAAGCCCTGAAGGAACGGGCGCACCGATTCGTTCAGCTTGCCCGCCTCGTCGAACGCCGAAGCCGCGCCGCCCAGGTAGGCTTCGGGCTGCTGCATGCACGGCACGTTGAGAAACACGAACGACTGGCGCAGATGCTGGTTGGCGCCGAAACCGCCGATGGCGCCGGGCGAAACGCTGATCACCGCCCCTGGTTTGCCGCCCCAGACGCTTTTGCCGTAGGGCCGGGAACCGACGTCGATGGCGTTCTTCAGCGGCGCCGGCACCGAACGGTTGTACTCCGGAGTGACAAACAGCACTGCGTCGGATGAAGCCACTTGCTGACGGAAAGTCCTGTAGGCTGCCGGCGGCGACTCGCCGTCGATGTCTTCGTTGTAAAGCGGCAGATCGCCGATTTCGACAATGTTCAGTTTGAGGTTCGCCGGCGCCAGCTCCGCCAGCGCCAGGGCGACCTTGCGGTTGAGCGACGCTTTGCGGAGGCTGCCGACCACTACTGCGACGTTGTAGACATTGCTCATGGGAAGACTCTCGACTGTCCGTGGGAGGAGCCTGTAGTTATAGATGGTCCGCCGGCGCTTTCACCAGGCGACAAGGGAAATCCGCAGGCACCCATTATTTTTTTCCTGTAGGAAAACTTACCGAGCTCGATGACGGTCTACCCAGCCGTCAATCCAGCGTTTTATCTCCAGAGGTTCTAAACAGATGGCAGCAGTACTCGTCGGTCAGTTCCATGCAAGAGATGCGGAAGGCCGCGTTTATTCCGTGCATGAGTATCAGGAATCCAATCCGTCGGCAGACGGAATCACCGGCACGGAGCCCGTCACCACCTACAAGCTGGCAATCGGCGATCGCATCAACAAGATCGACGAGAACGAATTCCTGCTGGTTCAGTCGGGCGTCACCCTGATCCGCGAACCCGATTCCGTCATCGCTTCATAACCGGCCGTTATGAGCAGAAGTCTTCCGTGCCGAGTTGGGGTAGGATTCAGCCACTGACCCCAATCGCCGGACATGGACTTGCCGCATGCGTTTACGTCATATCGAAGTGATTCAGGCGCTGCTGCAGACCGGCCACGCAGGCACCGCAGCCGAATGGCTGCAGCTGTCGACGGCCGAGGTCGAAGCGCGGTTGCGCGAAGCCGAGAGCGAATTGGGGTTCATGCTGTTCGCCAGCGTCCGCGGCCGGCTCCAGGCCACCCCGGAGGCCAAGGCGCTGCAAGTCGAGATCGGCCACATTTATGAAGCGCTGGAGCCGGTGCAGCGTCTGGCCGACAGCCTGCGCCATTACCTCGCCCCGCCCCTGCGGGTCACCGGCACACCGCCGCTGGCCCAGCAACTGCTGCCGCAAAGCCTCGCCGCCCTGCGTCGGCGACTTCCCGACGCCCCCTGCACCCTGCTCAGCGAACCGACCCGCGACATCGTCCGCCGCCTATTGCTGCGCGAGTGCGACCTGGGCCTGAGCCTGCACGACCCCGAACACCCCGACATCCATTGCCAGCCGCTGGCCCAAGGCAAACTGCAGCTGCTGGCGCCCCACGGCTGGCTGCAGCCGAAACAGAAGTACGTTTCACTGCCGGACCTGGCCGGCCAGGCGATGGTCGGCCTGGAGGGCCAGGATCCGCTGAGCCCCGCGCTGGAGCACAAGCTCCAGGCGCTGCGCCCGGCGCCGAGCATCCGCACCCGGGTGCAGACCCACCAGATGATGCGCAGCATGGTCGAGGCCGGCGAAGGCCTGGCCATCGTCGACCCGTTCACCGCCCTCGGCGCCCGCGCCGCCGGTCTCGATGCCTGCCCGCTGTCTCCGGCGGTGCCGGTCAGCCTTTATGCCTTGACCTACCGGCACACCGAAACGCCGGCCGCCATCCAGACCCTGCTCGGCATCGTCACGGAACAAGCCGGGGCGATGCTGACGGGTTGACCGGACTTTCCAGCGGGTTATCGAACAATCGATACCAGAACAACGCCACTTCGGCGGTGTTCGGATCGATGCCGCGGTAGCGCAGGTGGTCGATGCCGCCGATCACATAGCCGCAACGCTCATACAGCCGGCAGGCACCTAAGTTGTTGTTCTGGGTTTCGAGCATGATCCCCGGCAGTTTCTTCTTGCGGCTCCAGAACTGCGCCACATCCAGCAATGCCTTGGCCACCCCGTGCCGCCGCGCCGGGGCATGCACCGCCAGTTCGTCGATGTGGGCGAAACCGTTCCAGTTGGTGCTGACCACCAGATGGCCGACCGGCTCATCCCCCAGGTACGCCATGAAGATTTCGCTGTCGGCGGCGTCGCGGTAGCTGCTGAACTCTTCAGGGTCGATGCCGTAGCACTTGCGGTACGGCACGATGGGGGTCACTGCCCATTGGGCCACGGGCTTGCCGATTTCGGCTGCGCCGTAGGCGGCGACCTCGAAACTGAAGTCGCTGCCCCAGATGTACGCGGCAAACCCTTCGTCGGCGACCCGCACCGACAGACCGGGATGTTTCGGATTCTTAAGCGGTTGCATACGGTTGAACGCCCTCATTCCTTGACGCAATCGACGGTGTATACCCGTCCGTTGCCATGATCTTCATGTTGCAGTCCATGCACATCAGCCACAAAACCGGGAAAACTCGCATCGAACGTGCGGGCAAACTTCAGGTATTCGACAATCGAGCGGGTGGACTCGGTGAAACGCTCTCCCGGCATGATCAACGGAATGCCCGGCGGGTAAGGCACCAGCATCACCGCCGCCACCCGCCCCTCCAGCTCGTCGATCGGCACGGCCTCGACCTCGCCGCGCACCAATTGGTCGTAGGCGTGGGCCGGCTTCATGGCGATCTCCGGCAGCACGGTGTACATGCGCTTGAGGTGCCTGGCCGTGGCGTTGGTGCGGTAGCAGCCGTGCAACTGATCGCACAGGTCGCGCAGGCCCATGCCGCGGTAGCGCACCGCGTCTTCCTGGGCCACGCACGGCAGGCAAACGGCAAGGCTGACGTTGGCGTCGTAGCTGCGCTTGAACTCCAGCAGCTCGGTCAGCAGCGTGCTCCATTTGCCCTTGGTGATACCCATGGAAAACAGCACCAGGAACGAATACAGGCCGGTCTTCTCCACGACCAGCCCGCGCTCCCAGAGAAACCGGCTGACCACCGCCGCCGGAATCCCCTTCTCGCTCAAGGCGCCGCCGGCGCTCAGGCCGGGCATCACCAGGGTGACCTTGATCGGATCCAGCAGCACGTAATCGTCGCCGACCTCGCCGAATCCGTGCCACTCCGCCTCGGGCTGCAGCAGCCAATCTTCGGTCTTCACCCGGTCGGTGCCCTCGACGCCCGGCGGCTGCCAGATGGAGAACCACCAGTCATCGGCCGCAATGTGCTGGCGCAGGTTGGCCAGCGCCCGACGAAAGCTCAGGGCCTCGTCGAAGGTCTCCTGCAGCAGCGAACGTCCGGCCGGCCCTTCCATCATCGCCGAGGCCACGTCCAGCGAGGCGATGATGCTGTACTGCGGCGATGTCGAGATGTGCATCATGAACGCTTCGTTGAAACGGTCCCGGTCCAACTGCCGCGCGCCGCCGTCCTGGACATGGATCATCGAGGCCTGGCTGAACGCCGCCAGCAGCTTGTGGGTGGAGTGGGTGGTGAACACCAGCGGGCTGTCGGCGCTGCGCGAGGTGGCCATGCCATAGCGCCCGGCGAAGAATTCGTGGAACGCCGCATAGGCGTACCAGGCCTCGTCGAAATGCAGCACCTGCACGCTGTTGCCCAGGCTCTGCTTGATCAGTTCGGCGTTGTAGCAGAGGCCGTCGTAGGTGGAGTTGGTGACCACCGCCAGTTTGACCTTCGGTTCACGTCCCTGGGTCAGCGGGCTGGCGTCGATCTTGGCCTGGATCGACTCGCGGCTGAACTCGCTCAGGGGAATGGGGCCGATGATCCCCAGCTCGTTGCGTTCCGGACACAGGTACAGCGGGATGGCGCCGGTCATGATGATCGCGTGCAGCACCGACTTGTGGCAGTTGCGGTCCACCAGCACCAGGTCGTCGCGCCCGACCATGGAATGCCAGACGATCTTGTTGGCGGTCGAGGTGCCGTTGATCACGAAGAACGTGTGGTCGGCGCCGAAGTTGCGCGCCGCCCGCGCCTCGGCCTCCGCCAAGGGGCCTGTGTGGTCGAGCAGCGAACCGAGCTCCGGCACCGACACCGACAGGTCCGAGCGCAGGGTGTTCTCGCCGAAGAACTGGTGAAACGCCTGCCCCACCGGACTCTTGTGGTACGCCACCCCGCCGCCGTGGCCCGGCGTGTGCCAGGAATAGTTGGAGTCGGCCGTGTGCTGCACCAGCGCCTTGAAGAACGGCGGCAGCAGCCCGTCCAGGTACTTGCGCGCCGCCCGCGCCACTTGCCGGGCCAGGAACGGCACGGTGTCTTCGAACAGGTAGAGAATGCCGCGCAGCTGGTTGAGCTCGGCCATGGCGTCGGCCGGGGCATTCTCCAGGGTGACCTGCTCGCCAAGGGCGAAGATCGGCAGGTCCGGCGCACGAACCCGGGCCAGCCCGATCAGTTCGGCCATGTTGTGCAGCAGATGCGAGTTGGTGCTGGCGTCTTCGGCGGCGATTAGCATGCACGCCAGGCCATGGTGGGTGGAGGCCACCAGCCGGCCTTCGGTGTAGTCCGTGGCCGAGACGACCTTGAATCCTTCTTGCTCCAGCTCCCGGGCGATGCCCCGGATACGCTCGCCGGCAACCGTGTCGGCCTTGATGTCGCGGTGGACGATCAACACCGGAAACTTCAAATCTTTGTACATGGGGCCCAGAGTCCTGAGACGGCAGCGCGCAGCGTGCCAATGTCCTCAGGGTAGAGCGTCAACGCGGATGTGGCGAGGGTGGCCAGTTGGCTTCATGTCCGGGGAAGCGGTGCTTGCGTTGCGCCCGTGGCCGGTGCCCCTCACCGCCGGGGTTCAGGCCTGGGACTCGAGCAATTGCGTCCACAGCGCCGGCCCGCCGGCGGATTTGGCGATGATTTCAAGGCGCGCCGCGTGCTGAGCCAGTTCGTCCTCGCTGGCGCGGATGATCCGGCCCGGCTGGCGGTCGGCCGGCAGGCGCCGGATCTCGGACGCGCGCCCGCTGCCTTCACCGGAGCCGTCGGAGGCGTTGCCGGCCAGGGACAGGCTGGTCTGGCCGCCGGTCATGGTCAGGTAGACGTCGGCGAGGATCTCCGAGTCGAGCAATGCGCCGTGCAGCTCACGGCCGGAGTTGTCCACGCCATAGCGCTTGCACAGCGCATCGAGGCTGTTGCGCTGCCCCGGATGACGCTCCCGCGCCATCATCAGGGTGTCGAGGACCGTGCAGTGACGGGTGATGTCGGCCCGGTCCTGCTGGCCCATCAAGGCGAATTCGTTGTTGATGAAGCCAACGTCGAACGCCGCGTTGTGGATGATCAGTTGCGCGCCGTTGATGAACTCGAAGAATTCCTCGGCCACCTCGGCAAAACGCGGCTTGCCGACAAGGAATTCGTTGGTGATGCCGTGAACGCCGATGGCGCCCTCGTCGCTTTCGCGGTCCGGTTGCAGGTACACGTGAAAATGCCGGCCCGTCAGGCGCCGGCCGATCAGCTCGACACAGCCGATCTCGATGATCCGGTGGCCGTCGGTCACCGGCATGCCGGTGGTTTCGGTATCGAGTACAACGGATCTGGTGGCCATCAGTGTTCAGCTCTCAACGGGTGCAATCGGACAAAGGCGGCGATGGTATCACGCTCGCCTCGGGGTTTCAGGTCGTCCGCGTTGGGCCGATCGCCAGCGGGCTGGCTCCCACAGGGGACTGATGCATCGTGCAGATCCAATGTGGGAGCCAGTCTGCTGGCGATGGCCGCACCACGGTGCAGGGTCAATCCTGCTTGTAGCCGCGCACTTCATCGACGCCGCGGTTGGCCAACTGGTCGGCCCGTTCGTTGCCGTGATGGCCGATGTGGCCGCGCACCCATTTCCAGGTGACCTTGTGGCGGTTGACCTGTTCGTCGAGCTGCTTCCACAGATCGGCGTTCTTCACCGGTTCCTTCGCGGCGGTTTTCCAGCCGCGCTTCTTCCAGTTGGCCATCCACTCGTTGATGCCTTTCATCACGTATTGCGAGTCGGTCACCAGCAGCACTTCGCACGGGCGCTTGAGGGCTTCCAGGCCCCGGATCGCGCCGAGCAGCTCCATGCGGTTGTTGGTGGTGTTGGCTTCGCCGCCCCACAGTTCCTTCTCGACGCCCTTACACACCAGCAAGGCGCCCCAGCCGCCGGGGCCGGGGTTGCCCTTGCAGGCGCCGTCAGTGAACAGTTCTACGCTATCGGTCATGCCAGTCATCCAGAAATTGCCGTGCCTCGCCGGACAGCCGCCGACGATGGCCGAGGCCGGGGCAACCCCGGCCGGTATATAAAGAAGGTTCTACGGTTCGATGCGGCGGCGGTTGACCTTGGCCATCGGCAGCGGAATCAGCTTGCCCATCGGCTCGCGGCGCTCCTGGCGCACCGGGCGCAGGCCGACCACGATCTTGCGCGCCACCAGCAGGTAGAAGCCGCCGCCGGCCAGTTGCCAGTCTCCGGCGCGGCGTTCCCAACCGGCCAGGCGGGCCTGCCACTTGGGCGACGCAAGCGGCGGACGATAGCACCCGAAGCGGCGTTTCTCCAGCGCGAAGCCCAACAGGTTGAGCCAGTCGGCGACCCGCGACGGCGAGATGCAGCGCGCCTGGCCCAGCGCGTCATGGGCGAACACGTGCCGCAGGCCCCAGGCGCTCCAGGGGTTGATGCCGATGATCAGCAGATGCCCGCCGGGCCGCACGCTGCTGGCCGCTTCGCGCAGCAGCCCGTGGGGCGACAGGCAGAAATCCAGCCCGTGCTGCATCACCACCACGTCGGCCGCATGCTCGCTCAACGGCCAGGCCTGCTCCTCGCAGACGATCTCGACGCCCGGCAACGGCGCGCCCAGCCGCACGTTGCGCTGCACCTGCGGCGCCGACGGCGGCGTCTCGGCGGACGGCCCGTAATGCACCAGGTAGCCGCCGAAGAAACGGCCCAGCTCGTCTTCGAGCATGCGCCGTTCCTCATCCAGCAGAAATTGTCCCAGGGGACCGGACAGCCACTCCCGCGCCGAACTGATCAGCGCCAGCCAGTCAGGATCGGCCTGAGCGAACGCTTTATCGGTCATGTCGTTCTCCAAAGCGCCACGAAGCTCTAAGATGCGCCAATGTTACCCGCTTGGCGAATCCTAAGATGATACAGATCAGTGCCCTGCCCGCCTTCACCGACAACTACATCTGGTTGTTGCAGGATCATTCGAACCATCGCTGCGCCGTGGTCGATCCGGGGGATGCCGCCCCCGTGCTGAACTGGCTCGGCGCCCATCCGGGCTGGACGCTCAGCGACATTCTGGTCACCCATCACCACCATGACCACGTCGGCGGCATCGAAGCGCTGAAAGCCGCCACGGACGCCACCGTCCACGGGCCGGCCAGCGAGAAGATCCCCGGCCGCGACATTGCGCTCAAGGACGGCGACAAGGCCCGCGTATTGGGCTGGGACTTCGACGTGTACGCCGTGCCCGGCCACACCCTGGGCCACATCGCCTACTACCGCCACGGCCTGCTGTTCTGCGGCGACACCCTGTTCGCCGCCGGCTGCGGGCGCCTGTTCGAAGGCACGCCGGAGCAGATGCACCACTCCCTCAGCCGCCTGGCCGCCCTGCCGGAAGACACGCTGGTCTACTGCACCCACGAATACACCCTGAGCAACCTGAAATTCGCCGCCGCGGTCGAGCCGGACAACGCGGACATCGCCGCCCGTCTGGAAAAGGTCCGCCAGCAGCGGGAAAACGGCGTCATGACCCTGCCCTCGACCCTGGCCCTGGAAAAGCTCACCAACCCCTTCCTGCGCACCGGTGAAACATTAGTTAAACAAAAATTGGACGAACGGAGCGGCCCGCAAAACCGGGCGCCGAGTGAGGTTTTTGCGGCACTGCGGGCCTGGAAAGACACGTTTTGAGGCATTCCCCAAACGGTACAAAAGTTCTGAATGGTTGACCGTTGGGGGTGCGCTTTCTAGAATCGCCCGACATTTTTGCCCGGAACTTACTTCCAGCCAATGTCGTCATCCATACGCAAGTCCGTCAATTCAGACGCACTGACCCGCCTGGCGCAAGCCATCGCGGTGGCTGTGTCCGCCACCCTGGCGGGCTGCTCCAGCCATGCGCCGCAGACTGACGCGACCCACGCGCCGAACATCGCTGCCCGGGCCAAACAGAAGCCGATCTGGCTGAACGAGAAGCCCAGCCCGCAGGTGCCCCAGGACATCTGGGCGCGGATGCGCGAAGGCTTCCAGCTGCAAGAGGGCCTGGGGGTCAACCCGCGCATCGAGCAGCAACGCCTTTGGTTCGCCAGCAACCCGTCGTTCCTCGAGAACGCCGGCGAACGCGGCAGCCTCTACATCCATTACATCGTCGAGCGCCTTGAAGAGCGCAACATGCCGCTGGAGCTGGCGCTGCTGCCGGTGATCGAAAGCGCCTACAACCCGATGGCCTACTCCCGGGCCGACGCGGTGGGCCTCTGGCAGTTCATCCCGTCCACGGGACGCTCCTTCAACCTGCGCCAGACCCGCTTCTACGACGGCCGCCGGGACATCACCGCCTCGACCACCGCGGCGATGGACTACCTGACCCGCCTGCACGACATGTTCAACGGCGACTGGCTGCTGGCCCTGGCGGCCTACAACGCCGGCGAAGGCACGGTGAGCCGCGCCATCGAGCGCAACGAGCGCCTCGGCCTGCCGACCGACTACTGGAACCTGCCGTTGCCGGCCGAAACCCAGGCCTACGTGCCGAAGCTGCTGGCCCTGTCCCAGGTGGTCTTGGCGCCGGAAGCCTACGGCGTGAACCTCAACCCGATCGCCAACGAACCGTATTTCCAGGTCGTCGAGATCAACCAGCGCATGGACCTGTCCAAGGTCGCGGCGGTGGCCAACATCGACGAAGACGAACTGTTCCAGCTCAACCCGGCGTTCAAGCAGCGCACCACGATCGACGGCCCGCAGCACCTGCTGGTGCCGACGTCCAAGGCCCAGCTGCTGACCGCCAGCCTGCAGACCATGCGGCCCGAAGAGCTGATCAGCCCGCGCTCCCTCAAACCGGTGTTCGAAGGCGCCGACCCTGCCGAAGTCGCACAGCTCAAGCGCGCCTACCGGGTCAAGCGCGGCGACAACCTCGCCTCCATCGCCAAGGCCAACAAGGTCGAGGTCAAGGACCTGCAACGCTGGAACAAGCTTTCCGGCAAGAACCTCAAGGTCGGCCAGACCCTGGTGATGCGCGACACCACCAAACGCACCCCGGCCCGCAACGCCGGCGGGCGCATCAACACCGTGATCGCAGCCAACAGCAAGTCCGGCGCCAAGGCCGACGCCCAGAAGCAGACCCAGTACAAGGTCAAGCAAGGCGACACCCTGTACGTGGTCGCCAAACGCTTCAACGTCGAGATGCAGCACCTCAAGCGCTGGAATCCGGGGGCGGGCAAGGCGCTCAAGCCTGGACAGATGCTCACCGTCTACCAGCCGCACTGACAGAAAGCCCCTGAAACCCAGGGGCTTTTTTGTGCCGAAATGTGATGAGGGAGCTTGCTCCCATCGGGGTGCGCAGCCCCCAAAGGAATTGGGGTCGCTGCGCAACCCAGCGGGAGCAAGCTCCCTCGCCACAAGGCCTCCCTCAAAACCCCGATTAACCCCACGTTAACGCTTGTCTTTTTCCTGTCCATACAAGCTGTTACTGTACTGGCCACAAAGCCCAAGCCGCCTGGACCGGATCCGACTTGAAGCGTCCCCTCCTCCTGCTCCTGATCAGCCTGGCCTTGAGCTCTCCCGCAAGCGCGACCATCACCGAAAGCCACGGTTACGCGCAGTTCGGCACACTCAAGTACCCGGCCAGCTTCACCCACTTCGACTGGGTCAACCCGCAGGCGCCCAAGGGCGGCACGTTGCGGGTGATGGCGTTCGGCACCTTCGATACGCTCAACCCCTACACCTTCAAGGGCACCAGCCCGGTCACCACGCCGAATTTCCTGCAGTACGGCATCAACGAGCTGAACGAGCCGCTGATGGTCGGCACCGGCCAGTACGCGCCCTCCGGCGACGAGCCGGCCTCCAGCTACGGCCTGATCGCGCAATCGGTGGAGTACAGCGAAGACCGCAGTTGGGTGGTGTTCAACCTGCGCCCGCAGGCGCGCTTCCATGACGGCACGCCGATCACCGCCTACGATGTGGCGTTCTCCTACCGCCTGCTGCTCAAGGAAGGCCATCCGCTGTACCGCACCAGCCTTCAGGAGGTGTCGCGGGTCGACATCCTCAGCCCGCAGCGCATCCGCTTCGTGCTGAAACGCTCGGGCAACCCGTTGCTGATCCTGCGCCTGGGCGAGCTGCCGGTGCTGCCCCAGCATTACTGGAAGGACCGCGACTTCAAGGCCACCACCTTCGAACCGCCGCTGGGCAGCGGCCCCTACCGCATCACGTCGGTGACGCCCGGGCGCCAACTGGTCTTCGAGCGGGTCAAGGACTATTGGGGCAAGGACCTGCCGGTCAACCGCGGCAAGTACAACGTCGACCGGATGGAGGTCGAGTTCTACCGTGACAGCGACGTGGCCTTCGAAGCCTTCAAGGCCGACGAGTTCGACATCTATATCGAGCACCAGGCCAAGAACTGGGCCAACGGCTACAACTTTCCGGCCCTGCGCCGCGGCGAGGTGATCAAGGCGCAGATCCCGCACCGGATCCCGACCCAGAGCCAGGGCCTGTTCATGAACACCCGGCGTCCGGTCTTCGCCCAGGTCAAGGTGCGCGAAGCACTGGGCCTGATGTTCGACTTCGAGTGGACCAACCGCGCCCTGTTCAGCGATGCCTACCGGCGCAGCGTCAGTTATTACCCCAACAGCGAATTCAGCGCCGAAGGCCTGCCGGTCGGCCATGAATGGCTGATGCTCAAGCCGTACAAGGATCAGCTCCCGGCCCGGCTGTTCACCGAACCGTTCAGCCTGCCGCAGACCGACGGGCGCGGCATCCCCCGGGACACCCTGCGCAAGGCCCTGGGGCTGTTGGCCGAGGCGGGCTGGACGCTCAACGGCCAGCGCTTGCAGAACGCCGCCGGACAACCCCTGCGCTTCGAGATCCTGCTGGTCAACCCGAACCTGGAACGGATCCTTCAGCCCTATGTCGAGAACCTCAACGGCATCGGCATCGACGCCCGCCTGCGCACGGTGGACCGCGCCCAGTACAAGCAACGCCTGGATCAGTTCGATTTCGACATGATCCTGATGACGCTCAACCAGACCTTGAGCCCCGGCCTGGAGCAATGGCAGTACTTCCACTCAAGCCAGGCCGCCGTCAAGGGCAGCAAGAACTACGCCGGCATCGCCGACCCCGTGGTCGACCACCTGCTCGAACAACTGCTCGCCGCCCGCACCCGGGACGAACAGGTGGCCGCCGGCAAGGCACTGGACCGCGTGCTGCTGTGGCAGCACTACAGCATTCCCAACTGGTACCTCAATTACCACCGTCTGGCCTACCGCAACCGGTTCGCCTTCGTCACCACGCCCCCCTACACCCTGGGCCTGAGCGCGTGGTGGCTGAAATCTTCGGAGAAAGATCGATGAAACCCATCCGCGCCCTGCTCCTGCAGGCCAGCGGCCTGCTGTTCGCCGGGCTGGCCTGTGCCGCCCCGCAGCACGCCGTGACGCTGTACAACGAGCCGCCCAAGTACCCGGCCGACTTCAAGCATTTCGACTACGTGAACCCCGACGCGCCCAAGGGCGGGATCTTCCGCCAGGCCGGGTTCGGCGGCTTCGACAGCCTCAACCCGTTCATCAGCAAAGGCGTGCCGGCGGACAACATCGGGCAGATCTACGACACCCTCACCCGCCACAGCCTGGACGAGCCCTTCACCGAATACGGCCTGATCGCCGGCAAGATCGAAAAGGCCCCGGACAACAGCTGGGTGCGCTTCTACCTGCGCCCGGAGGCACGTTTCCACGACGGCCATCCGGTGCGCGCCGAGGACGTGGTGTTCAGTTTCCAGACCCTCACCAAGGACGGCTCGCCGCTGTACCGCGGCTACTACAATGACGTCGACGAAGTCATCGCCGAAGACCCGCTCAAAGTGCTGTTCAAGTTCAAGCACACCAACAACCGCGAACTGCCGCTGATCCTCGGCCAGTTGCCGGTGCTGCCGAAACACTGGTGGGCCAGCCGCGACTTCAACAAGGGCAACCTGGAGATCCCGCTGGGCAGTGGCCCGTACCGTGTGGCCGAAGTGAAGGCCGGGCGTTCCGTGCGCTACGAGCGGGTCAAGGACTATTGGGGCAAGGACCTGCCGGTCAACCGCGGTTTCTACAACTTCGACGTGATGACCACCGACTACTACCGCGACAACACCGTGGCGCTGGAGGCCCTCAAGGCCGGGCAGTTCGACTATTGGCTGGAGATGACCGCCAAGAACTGGGCCAACGCCTACAACATCCCCGCCGTCACCGAAGGGCGGCTGATCAAGGAACAGATCCCCAACGGCAACCCCACCGGCATGCAGGGCTTCGTCTACAACCTGCGCCGCCCGGTGTTCCACGATGTGCGGGTGCGTCAGGCCCTGAGCCTGCTGCTGGACTTCGAGTGGACCAACAAGCAACTGTTCAACAGCGCCTATGCGCGCACCCGCAGCTATTTCGAGAACTCGGAGATGGCCGCCACCGGCCTGCCGGACGCCGACCAGTTGGCGATCCTCGACCCGTTCCGCAGCCAACTGCCGGCCCAGGTGTTCAGCGAAGCGTTCGAGAACCCGAAGACCGACGGCAGCGGCATGATCCGCCCGCAGCAGCGCGAGGCCTACCAACTGCTGCAAGAGGCCGGCTGGAAGATCGTCGACGACAAGATGGTCGACGCCGACGGCAAACCGGTGGTCATCGAGTTCCTGCTGGCCCAGACCGACTTCGAGCGGGTGCTCCTGCCGTTCAAGCGCAACCTCAGCGACCTGGGCATCGACCTGGTGATCCGCCGCGTGGACGTCTCGCAGTACGTCAACCGCGTGCGCTCGCGGGACTTCGACATGATCGTCGGCAGCTTCCCGCAGTCCAATTCGCCGGGCAACGAACAGCGCGAATTCTGGATGAGCGCCGCCGCCGACAAGCCCAGCAGCCGCAACTCGATGGGCCTGAAGGATCCGGTGGTCGACCGGCTGGTGGAGCACCTGATCAACGCCGATTCGCGCAGAAGCCTGGTGGCCCACGCCCGGGCCCTCGACCGCGTGCTGCAATGGGGCTACTACGTGATCCCCAACTGGCACATCAAGACTTGGCGCGTGGCGTACTGGAACCACATCGGCCATCCGAAAGTCTCCCCCAAATACGACATCGGCATCGATACCTGGTGGGTCAAGCCCGACACCAAACCGGCCATAGAAGTCGAAACCCAACTGCAGGCCGACCCTGCGGGCACGGAGTAATCAGATGCTGGCGTACATTTTTCGGCGACTGCTGCTGATCATCCCGACCCTGTTCGGCATCCTGCTGATCAACTTCGTGATCATCCAGGCCGCCCCCGGCGGGCCGGTGGAGCAGATGATCGCCAAGCTCGAAGGCTTCGAGGGCGCCACCAGCCGCATCGCCGGCGGCGGCGCCGAGGTGTCGGTGGCCGGTTCGTCCTACCGCGGCGCCCAAGGCCTGGATCCGGCGCTGATCAAGGAAATCGAGCACATGTACGGGTTCGACAAATCGGCCCCGGAACGCCTGTGGATCATGGTCAAGAGCTACGCCCGGCTGGATTTCGGCGACAGTTTCTTCCGCGACGCCAAAGTGATCGACCTGATCAAGGAAAAGATGCCGGTGTCGATCTCCCTGGGCCTGTGGAGCACGCTGATCATGTACCTGGTGTCGATCCCGCTGGGGATCGCCAAGGCCACCCGGCACGGCAGCCACTTCGACGTCTGGACCAGTTCGGCGATCATCATCGGCTACGCGATCCCGGCATTCCTGTTCGCGATCCTGCTGATCGTGGTGTTCGCCGGCGGCAGCTACCTGGACTGGTTCCCCCTGCGGGGCCTGACCTCGAACAACTTCGACGAACTGAGCCTGGGCGGCAAGGTCCTCGACTACTTCTGGCACCTGGCGCTGCCGGTGACCGCCCTGGTGATCGGCAACTTCGCCACCATGACCCTGCTGACCAAGAACAGCTTCCTCGACGAGATCAACAAGCAGTACGTGGTCACCGCCAAGGCCAAGGGCCTGACCCGCCGCCGCGTGCTGTACGGCCATGTGTTTCGCAACGCGATGCTGCTGGTGATCGCCGGGTTCCCCTCGGCGTTCATCGGCATCTTCTTCACCGGCTCCCTGCTGGTGGAAGTGATCTTCTCCCTCGACGGCCTCGGCCTGATGAGTTTCGAGGCGGCGATCAACCGCGACTACCCGGTGGTGTTCGGCACCCTGTTCATCTTCACCCTGCTGGGGCTGGTGGTGAAACTGATCGGCGACCTCACCTACACCCTGGTCGATCCGCGCATCGACTTCGAAAGCCGGGAGCATTGAGATGAACCTGTCCCCTCTCAACCGCCGCCGCTTCGAACTGTTCAAGGCCAACAAGCGCGGCTGGTGGTCGCTGTGGCTGTTCCTGATCCTGTTTGGCTTGAGCCTTGGCGCCGAACTGATCGCCAACGACAAGCCGCTGGCGGTGCACTACGACAACCAGTGGTTTTTCCCGGCGCTCAAGCGCTACCCGGAAACCGCGTTCGGCGGCGAATTCCCGCTGGAAGCCAACTACAAGAGCCCGTACATCCGCGAACTGCTCAAAAACAAGGACGCCTGGGTGCTGTGGGCGCCCATCCCGTTCAGCTACCAGAGCATCAACTACGACCTGAAGGTGCCCGCCCCCGCCCCGCCCTCGGCGGTCAACCTGCTGGGCACCGACGACCAGGGCCGCGACGTGCTGGCGCGGGTGATCTACGGGTTCCGCATCTCGGTGCTGTTCGCCCTGACCCTGACCGCGCTCAGCTCGCTGATCGGCGTGATCGCCGGCGCACTGCAAGGCTTCTACGGCGGCTGGGTCGACCTGGCCGGCCAGCGGTTCCTGGAGATATGGTCGGGGCTGCCGGTGCTGTACCTGCTGATCATCCTGGCCAGTTTCGTGCAGCCGAACTTCTGGTGGCTGCTGGGGATCATGCTGCTGTTCTCCTGGATGAGCCTGGTGGACGTGGTGCGCGCCGAGTTCCTGCGCGGGCGCAACCTCGAATACGTGCGGGCGGCCCGGGCGCTGGGGATGCGCAACGGCGCGATCATGTTCCGCCACATCCTGCCCAACGCCATGGTCTCGACCATGACGTTCATGCCGTTCATCCTGACCGGCGCCATCGGCACGCTCACGGCCCTGGACTTCCTCGGCTTCGGTTTGCCTGCGGGCAGCCCGTCGCTGGGCGAGCTGGTGGCCCAGGGCAAATCCAACCTGCAGGCGCCGTGGCTGGGCATGAGCGCGTTCGCCGTGCTGGCCCTGATGCTGAGCCTTCTGGTGTTCATCGGCGAATCCGCCCGCGACGCCTTCGACCCGAGGAAGTGAAATGAATCAGGACAATCTGATCGAAGTGCGCGACCTCGCCGTCGAATTCGGCCTGGGCGACCGCGTCCAGCGGGTGGTCGAGGGCGTGAGCTTCGACATCCGGCGCGGCGAGACCCTGGCCCTGGTCGGCGAAAGCGGCTCCGGCAAGTCGGTGACGGCGCACTCGATCCTGCGCCTGCTGCCCTACCCGCTCGCCCGCCATCCGGCCGGCAGCATCAACTATGCCGGACAGAACCTGCTGGACCTCAAGGAAAAGACCATCCGCCACATCCGCGGCAACCGGATCGCGATGATCTTCCAGGAGCCGATGACCTCGCTCAACCCGCTGCACTCCATCGAAAAGCAGATCAACGAAGTGCTGGGCATCCACAAGGGCCTGACCGGCAAGGTCGCGACCCGGCGCACCCTGGAGCTGCTGGAGATGGTCGGCATCCCCGAACCGCACAAACGGCTCAAGGCCCTGCCCCACGAACTCTCCGGCGGCCAGCGCCAGCGGGTGATGATCGCCATGGCCCTGGCCAACGAGCCGGAACTGCTGATCGCCGATGAGCCGACCACCGCGCTGGACGTGACCGTTCAGCTGAAAATCCTCGATCTGCTCAAGGAACTCCAGGCCCGGCTGGGCATGGCGCTGCTGCTGATCAGCCACGATTTGAACCTGGTGCGAAGAATTGCGCACCGCGTATGTGTCATGCAGCGCGGTTGCATCGTCGAACAGGCATCGTGCGCAGAACTGTTCCGTTCTCCGCAGCATCCGTACACCCGGGAACTGCTGGCGGCGGAGCCCAGCGGAGGCCCGGCGGGCAACAAGGCCGGGGTGCCGCTGCTGGAGGTCGAGGACCTGAAGGTCTGGTTCCCGATCAAAAAGGGCCTGTTCAAGCGCACGGTGGACCACGTCAAGGCCGTGGACGGCATCCGCTTCAGCCTGCCTCAGGGGCAGACGTTGGGGATCGTGGGCGAAAGCGGTTCCGGCAAGTCCACGCTGGGTCTGGCGATCCTGCGGTTGATCGGCAGCCAAGGCGGCATCCGTTTTGAAGGCAAGCAGCTAGACTGCCTGACGCAGAACGAAGTCCGTCCGCTGCGCCGGGAGATGCAGGTGGTGTTTCAGGACCCGTTCGGCAGCCTGAGCCCGCGCATGTGCGTGAGCCAGATCGTCGGCGAAGGCCTGCGGATCCACGGGATCGGCACCGAAGCGGAGCAAGAGGCGGCGATCGTCGCCGCGTTGAAGGAGGTAGGTCTGGATCCGGAAGCCCGGCACCGCTACCCCCATGAATTTTCCGGTGGGCAACGGCAGCGTATCGCCATTGCCCGGGCCCTGGTGCTCAAGCCGGCGCTGATCCTGCTGGACGAGCCCACCTCGGCGCTCGACCGGACGGTGCAGCGGCAAGTGGTGGAGCTGTTGCGTTCACTGCAAGCCAAGTACAACCTGACGTATTTGTTCATCAGCCATGATCTGGCTGTCGTCAAAGCGCTGAGCCACCAGCTGATGGTGGTCAAGCATGGCCAAGTGGTCGAACAGGGGGACGCGCAAGCCATTTTTGCCGCCCCCCAACATCCGTATACACAGCAGTTGCTGGAAGCCGCTTTTTTGGCGCCAGCCTCTGCGCAATAACCTGAAAGAGGAGCAACACATGGGTTTTCTCGCCGGTAAGCGCGTACTGATCGTCGGTGTCGCCAGCAAGCTGTCCATCGCATCCGGCATCGCTGCCGCCATGCATCGCGAGGGCGCTGAGCTTGCCTTCACTTATCAGAACGACAAATTGAAAGGCCGTGTCGAAGAGTTCGCCGCAGGCTGGGGTTCGAGCGCTGACCTGTGCTTCCCTTGCGACGTGGCCAGCGACGAAGAGATCGCCAAGGTCTTCGAGGAGCTGAGCAAGAAGTGGGACGGCCTGGACTGCATCGTGCACTCCGTCGGCTTCGCCCCGGGCGACCAACTGGACGGCGACTTCACCGAAGCCACCACCCGCGAAGGTTTCCGCATTGCCCACGACATCAGCGCCTACAGCTTCGTGGCCCTGGCCAAGGCCGGCCGCGAGATGATGAAGGGCCGCAACGGCAGCCTGCTGACCCTGTCCTACCTGGGCGCCGAGCGCACCATGCCGAACTACAACGTGATGGGCATGGCCAAGGCTTCGCTGGAAGCCGGCGTGCGTTACCTGGCCGGTTCCCTGGGCCCGGACGGCACCCGCGTCAACTGCGTATCGGCCGGCCCGATCCGCACCCTGGCCGCTTCCGGCATCAAGAACTTCCGCAAGATGCTGGCCGCCAACGAAGCGCAGACCCCGCTGCGCCGCAACGTCACCATCGAAGAGGTCGGCAACGCCGGCGCCTTCCTGTGCTCCGACCTGGCGTCGGGCATCAGCGGTGAAATCATGTACGTGGACGGCGGCTTCAACACCACCGCCATGGGCAACATCGAAGAGTGATCTTCGGCTAGCCAACGAAAAACCCGCCTTCCGGCGGGTTTTTTTGTGCCTGCGGATCCTGCATTCCCCCAGATCCCTGCGGGGGCTTGCCTGCAAGCGATGGCGGTGTGTCAGGCATGAAGGTTTGGGCGGTGCCGGCCTCATCGCCAGCAGGCTGGCTCCCACAATGGATCCCGGCTGTCCGCAGGATCCCTACACACCACCAAGCCCTGTAGGAGCTTGCCTGCAAGCGATGAGGCCGGTACTGCCGACATCTCTGCTGCCTGCCCCACCGCCATCGCGGGCAAGCCCGCTCCCACAGGGATCGCAAGTGTCTGCAGG